>JBARIB010000085.1:0-1977 GCA_049799535.1 Allostellaceae bacterium
GCCGCTTAGCCTCCGCGGGATCCTCGATCTGGTCGCAGATCGCGACTTTGAAGCCGGCCCGGATCAGCCGCGCCAGATAGGCTTCGGCGGTGTGGACGGGGACGCCGCACATCGGGATATCGGCGCCGTCGTGCCGTCCTCTCTTAGTCAGCGCGATGTCGAGCGCCTGCGCCGCGGCAACCGCGTCGTCGAAGAACAATTCGAAAAAATCCCCCATCCGGAAGAACAACAGGCAACCGGGGTTGGCCTGCTGGATCTCGAGGTACTGCGCCATTACCGGCGAGGCTGCCGTCGATGTGGCGCCGGCGAGGGAAGGGGATTCGTCGTTCATCGGCGAGAGGGCGACCTTTGCGGTGTTTGACGGTAGCATAAGCAAGCGCCCGAGCACGAAAGAGGATCGGCATGTCCGAGAGTTCGCCGTTATTTCCGGTTATTCGCGAGGCGGTCGCCTCGTTTCCCGATCGGGAACATTTCCACAGCGCGGTGGCGCAATTGCTCGCCGCCGGGTTCGAGACGAGCGATCTTTCGATGCTCGCCTCGCACGATTCGTTGGCCGCCGCCGGCGAGCCCCCGGCGCCGCAGCCGAAATTGCTGCCGGCCGGTCTTGCCGACGAGATCAAATACATCGCGCCGTTGACGGTCGCCGGCATCATCCTGCTGTCCGGCGGCCCGATCACCGCGACGATCGCCGCACTGGTCGGTGCCGGGCTGGGGGGCGCGGCCTTGAAGGAGCTGTTTGACGACTACACCGCGCCGCGGCACGCCAAGGACTTCGAGGCAGCGCTGCGTGCTGGCGCGGCGCTGCTATGGGTGCGCTGCGAGGATCCCGAGCGCGAGCTGACGGCGACCCGCATCCTCGAAGAGGCGGGCGGCCGACATGTTCATATCCACGGCCGGCCGCCCGGCCACCAGGAGCGCGGCAGCTGAAGCCACAGCAAGTGGCGCTATTGCAGCGGCGGGCACATCAGGTGCGCCTGGGCCTCAGCGACGAGAGCCGAATTAAATGGCCGATTGGCACACCGCGCATTGTATTCGCTAACACGCGCGTTATAGCGGGCGGTGGCTTCGGTCGCATCCGCATGGACTGGACCGACAGATTGCCGATAGGCAGCGTCGCGCCGTTCAAGCAGCGCCTTGTATCGAGCCACTGCATCAGGGTCATTGACGTTGTACGAGCGCTCCCGGGCGAGCTGATCATTGAGCTCGGCAAATTGACGATTGGCCGTATCCAGCGCCTGTTTCTTGGCATTCATCTCCGCCGAAAGTGTGGAGACCGCCTGCTGAAGGCACAGGCAGGCGGAGATCTCGGCGGGCTCAGAAATCACCTGCGCTCTGACTACGCCAGAGGTGAAGAGGGCCAAGAATGTCGACCCGATAAATGCGCAACGCCCGAAGGCCATCACCCAAGCCATATGATCTGTTCCCCTCGTCGCCGAGCCAACCCAACTTTGTGAGACTAGGAGTCGGCGGCGAGAAGGCAAGGGCCTCGGTGCATGAAATGGCTACTGCCAGGCGCCTCGGAGCGTGGTATCAGCCAGCTCACGGACGCGCTCGGCGGCCTCGTGACCAAGTTCAGCCGCCCGGTTCAACAGCTCGTCACGCGCTTTACCGATGCATTCGCGCTCGATCCTGGTCGGCGGCAGCATCGCAGCCATCAGCGCGCCTCCCACCAAGCCGGCGACGCCTATCAGCCAGGGATCGGTCGACAACTTCTCGGTCACCTGGCTGCTGGCTCGGTTCGCCAGATCTCCCGCGGCTCCCGCTTTGTCGAGGACCAAGCCGCCCGCATCGCGAACCGAGCTAAGGGCGCCACGTGCCGCCCCTGCGGCCTGATGGATCCAACCGTTGCCCTGCGCCGAATCGGTGCGAGTGAGCGGCTGGCCGTCAGGTCCCAGGACGCGTCCGCCGCATCCTTGGTCCGAAGCGCCCCCGATGCCAACGTTGTTTGCGATCTCGCCGATCCGGCGGCGCGCGGTC
>JBARIB010000086.1:0-2264 GCA_049799535.1 Allostellaceae bacterium
CGGGAGCCAAATTATACCCGCGTCCATAGTCCCAGAAGCCGTAGAACTGGGTGTCGAGCCGATAGTCAGGCGGCAACAGCGGCACCTGAGTAAAGCCGGTATTCAGCTGCAATTCCAATGTCGAGCCGATCGCCCGATCCCCGGTCACTTGGCCATAGAAAAATCCACGCCCGTATCGCACTCCCCCGAGAAAGAATTTTTCGCTCGGTGGCAGGATATCGTTCGTGAATTGGCCGCCGACAGAGCCCTTGATCGCAGTTCCCACCATGCCGATAGTGAATAGGTTCTGGACGCGCGTGTATTCGCCGGTGACTTTGCTGAAGTCGACCTGGTTCCCGGGCCGGGTATTGCTGGTTGCCGCCAATCCCCGGCTCACCTTCAAATTAGTGCTGCTGGCTGCCGGCACTCCTGCGAAGAAAGTGTCCTGGTAATCGAGAGCCCCGCCGACGCGGAGAATGACGAGATGACTGCCGCTGCCGGGCGTCTCCGTGACCGGCGATAGTGAGACGGTCGATTCGTACGCGTCGACATCGCTATCGACGTAAAGATTGAGGCGTCGGCTGCGGATGATCGGATAGGACAAAGCGCCGCCGCCGATCGTCAGATCGCCGTTGAAGCCGATCGGCGCAAAGACGCCTCCTGGCTGCGTGTTCCCGCGGCCGAAATAGCCACGCAGCCGCATCCCGCTGGCGCCGAGGAAGGCATCGCCATCAACTTGCCCGAATAGTTCTTCCCGGTTGAAGGTATTGAAGAAGATCGCCTCTAGCCGTTCCCCGAGGCTGGTGAACGAATTCGTCGCACCGCTGATGAGGATTTCGTTGGGCCCGACATCCTGCGGACCGCGGTTGTCGTAATTGACCAGCCCGCTTACCGGCTTGCGAGCGAGTTGTGCGACGAGCTCGATGGCGCCCGGCTCGCCCGATTGACGCCGCAAAACGGCGCGTACCTGCAACCCGGGTATGTCGCCAGCCAGTAGCAGCCAACGCTCGAGATCGGAATTGTTGATCGGCCGCTTGGCCGTAAGGTTTTGCAGGAATTCATAAACCAGCGTCGCCGCCGGACCGATATCACCCTCGAGCTTGACGTCGGCGATATAACCCTCGATCGCCCGAATGACGAAAACGACGCGGGCCCCGACCCGTTGGAACTCGCCGCGAACCACGGTCAGTATATAGCCATCCTCCCGATACCGGGTTTGCAAATCCTGGACGACCTGGTCGAGCCGCGCCCGCGGCACCGCCAGACCGACAGCAGCGGCGTAAAGCGACCGAAGCGTCGCCTGGTCGTAAACGGTGACCCCTTCGATACGGATCTCGTCGACCCGCACCGGCGGTCCGGACGGCGGCGGCGCCGCTTCTACCGAAGGCGGCGCCGGAGGCACGATCTCGGGCTGCTCGGGAGGCAGGACGCCAGGTATCGGAGAAGTCAGCGGAGGAATGATCTCCGGCAACCGCGGCAGCGGTGAGGGGGTTGGTGGGGGAGGGGCTTGGGCACGGGTCAGCTGCGATAACGACATCAGCAACAGGCCGACCAGAAAGAAAGCGGCAATCCGCCGATTGTTTGCCGACCGCACCGTCCAATATCCCCCACGAACCTCGCCGCCGGTGGTCGTTAACCATTACGGGGCGCTCAAGAGGCCAGGTTCAACACGTTTTGCCTAGCGCTAGCAACGCGCGATTTCAATGGGTTTCGGCAGGCGGCGATTTTCTGTTTTTAGAATTGACCCTTCTTCAGCTTGTAGATGTCGGGGTTCTTGGGATCGAGTATGTAAGCAAGTGACAAGGTCACATGCGGCGAGGGTTTTGCGGCTTTCCCGGCTTTGCCCGCGGGCGCTAGAGCTGCGGGCGCGCTTGCCAGCCGCAATAGCGTCATGCGCTTTTCTGCATCCTGCCCCCGAAAAACGACGATCGTGCCGTCCGCTGAGGCCACATTGCTGACGACCGTATCGGGCTGGTATCCCGAGGTCAGAAAGAGCGAGCGCAACTGGTTCGCCGCGGCGACGATCCGCTCCGGGGTCACCTGCGGATCGACCGAGGTTCCCCATACGATGTTGACCTGGATCAGCTTTTTGCTGCTGTAGCCCAAGATGTAGGAGACTCGCGCCGCGCCGGCACCCTCCAAAAGCTCGCTGACGGTGATTGTGAGCACCGTCGTCTTTTCGCTGGGATTTTCCGCCGTCTGCACCTTTTCCGGCGGGATGTTGAAATCCTTGCGAATCGCAGCCTTGACCTGAGCCTCCGTCATTCCCCAATGAGCCGAACGGA
>JBARIB010000087.1:0-10381 GCA_049799535.1 Allostellaceae bacterium
TTTCCTCGGCGAGCAGCACCGGATTGCTCTGCGGCACAATCGGCCCGAGCAGCGCGATCTTGATGTTGTGCACGTGCGAGGCGATGTAGGCCGCGGCGATCGGAAGCGACGGGGTCAGGATGCGCGGCGAATAATGGTGCTCGGAGACGCTGACCCAGTCGAACCCCAGCTCCTCGGCAAACCGGCTGCGCTCGACCATGCCGCGAAAGGCGCGCGAGCCCGCCTCGCGGTCGTAGGCGCCGGCCGGCATCGGCCATTGCCGCGGCAGGTTCGAGGGCGCGTAGTAGCGGCCGGTTTCGAAATACGAGACCTGCATTTTGGCGCCTCCCCGGTTCAGCGGGTGCGGTTGTAGGCGTAGTCCTCGCGCTCGCCGGCGCCGAGCCGCAGCCCCTCCGGCAAAGGCGGGCGCTGCCCCTGCAGTTTGGCGTGGGCGTCGAGCGCGGCCTGGTCCTTCCACAATTCGAGGAGGACCAGCTTGCCGGGATCGGCGACGCTCTGGAACACCTCGAACTGTTCGCAGCCGGCATCCTGCCGCGAGACCTCGCAGCGCGCCTTCATCGCCTGCGCGAGTTCGGCGCCTTTGCCGGGCGCCGCATGGAACGTGACGACGAGCCGGACCGCCATGGCATTTCCTCCTGTGCCTGAAGCTGTATTAACCAGTATCACGACCCGCCCGCCGCCGTCACCCGGAACCATGTCGCGCTACTTCCGCCGGACACTCCAGCAGCGTCGGTCAAACCGTCCCGCCTGAGGCAGGTCTTCGTGGAATCGGTTGTACCGCGTAATCCTCGCCCTCGGGCTACCCCGGCCGATTGCGGCTTGAACTCGCCAGCTTGCTGAATACCTCCCGGCATGGCCGATTTCGGCGCGATGCTGCCCATAGTTGTGGAGCCTACGAGGAGGGTGTTCCTCCCGCTCGTGTCAGGAGGGCGCGCGGTGTCAGAACGTCAAAGCCAATCAGATTTCGATGCGCCAGGAGATGGTGGTCATTGGTAACGAGTGGAACTTTGGCTGCTGCGCCGAGCGCCGCGAATTTTCGATCGTCCGGATCTTCAATGAAGACAAAGTCGTGGGGATCGACACGGCCGGTAAACTCTCCCTCTGGCCGAAAGAGATCAGCGAACTTATCCCAACCGAGGGGCGGAATTCGGCGCAAAACAAACTCGGCCTCGCGCCGGGTCGGTTCGTTCCAGACCAATTGAAAGCGTCTCTCCCGGATAGCCGCGAGGATACGCTCCGATGCGCTTCTCGCGTTGAAGCCCGCGGCTACGAAGACATTCGTGTCGATGACAACCCCTTCCATTCAGACTTCATTCATCGCAAGCTGGCGAAGGTCGCGGGTAAAATCCTCACTGAACTGAAGCCGGTTCATTTCGGCCCCCAATCTGCTTGGGGACGTTCTGGAACAGGCCAGAACGCCGGGCCACGAGCGACCCGGGTCGGGTTTACACCAACGGACCTGCCCGGCATAGCATCCCCCGTTTATGCACCCGCACGTTCCAGCACACTTCTGAGAATACCTCGCGCCCGCTCCTGCTGTCCGAATAGGTATCGCCCTATCGCCGCCGCAGCGAAGCCACCACCGGGGGCAAGAATTTCGTATTTGCTCCAGATAAAGACGGCCTCGATGACCGCGTTGATAGCTCCCGGAATGAGATCGTCCTGCGCCATTCCCCTTTTGCCTATCCAAGAAATCGCGTAGGTGCGGGCTCGCTAGAAAACAGTAAAGGCGCACCTGGCGCGGACTGCATCTAGCTGCGCCTCCGGTATCTGCCTTTGGATGGGGGCGCATATACCTTCGGCGGCGGCAAGGGCTCGCGAACCGGTTCGGGCCTGATCTTTGCCCGGATCGCCTTCAACGTCTGTATGCGCGGGGATAAGAAGCGGTCGTTCTGAATGATGTCGTCGAGTTCCTTCAGGAGGGCCGCGGTCTCTCCGTCTGTTAGGTCAAGGTGCATGGTCCCGATATGGGGTCGCGGGCGGCTTCGACGAATGCTCGCGCCTGACAGCGTTGAAGGGTGTCAGCTCAGAACACCCGGCGGGGGGACGGCATGAGCCAATCCATGATTGAAGATCGCCCGGACTGAACACCCGCCCGAGCAGTTCCCGAGGCCGAGGCGTGTTTACAAGCGCCCTTGCGGGCCGATGGCATGGTGGTAGTCGGACCCCAGCGGGACGGGTCATCTTTCCTTTGTAGTCTGATGATTGTCACAACGAGACGATCGTTGAGTTAAATGTGGGCATGTCCCGGGTGCCGTGCTCACTCGACGAAGTGCCGACTTGGTTCTCCCAAGGACGTGCTATCGAAGATGTTTCGCGACGCCGCCATGGTGGGAGCACGTCCAGTCTGAATATGGATGTTCGCGGTAGTTATAGGACATCTCTTTTAGAGGACGCACGAAAGATGAACCACCTGATCCACCCGAGCGCGCGCACGTCTCTGCGCACGGTCGCATCCCTCGTGTTAAGCTGGACTCAACCCAAACCTAATGTTCTGGCGATAGCCGTTCGCCACCGACCAGAAATAAAAGCAGCTGGTCCCGGTCTCGGCGTCAGGCCGTGGATCAAGCGGAACTGGAACCCGCCATCGCGCTTGCCTTTATAGGCGCCCGTGCCAGCATCGGCCGCGCCGGTCCATTGCAGCACGCTGCTCGGGGCGATGAACTCAGTATTATAATACTTCGGCACAGGGTCCCGATTGGGTGCCGTTTCACAGTTAGGCCGCCTGTGGCATTCATCAGCAAACAACCGAGGATCAAGCCCCGGTGTAGTTGTCCAGGATCTCGCTGGCACTCAGAACCCGCGGATAGATTGCCACATCGTCGAGCCCCCGGCTAGAAAGCTGTCCTGATCGCGCGTGCCAAGCCGGAACGGGGCTGAGCTATGCGCGGGATGGATGGCGTAGGTAGCGTACCGTGCTCCGGGAGAGGATGAAGGGCCCCCGCGCAACACACCGTTTTTGTAGATTGAGACCCCAGCGAGCGGGTTGCTCGCATCGCCGGGATCATAGCAGGCGACAACGTGGATCCAGCTAGCTGGCTGCAACTCGTCCTGGAAGTAGGCCCCGGCTCCCTCGTTCTTGACGCCAGCTTCAGCGGTGACATTCCATATATAGGCCGAGACACGGTTCGGCCGCGGCGACTCCTTACTGTAGAAGCGGAATCCCCATTCAAACTCCCCCGTTTGGCCCTTGCCCAGCCAGTGCACATAGTGCTGCTCAGTTTGGCCCGGAAAGGTCAGCATATCGGGACGGAACCAAGCCTCCACTGTCAGCCCCCGGCGGCTTGTCGGCTGGCTGAAGGCCTTGCTGTCGGGCACTTCAACGAAAGCGTCCAGGCCGTTCAACCCAATAGCCGCGTCCCGCTCGCTATGGATCGCGCCGATCTCTCCGAAGGCGACCCCGCCATAGTAGATGCCAGCGTGCGCATGACTCGTCCAATCGCGTGCCGTTGGCCCGGTCTGTTCCTCAAACCGCCAATAGGCCACCGGGTGCTTCGCGAGCACGCGCTTGTGGTATGGTAGCAGTCCAGCCGCCGTTAGTTTGGGACGGGAAAGGCCGACGATGCCAGCCGATCCGATACTACGTAGCAAGGTCCGACGTGTACATGCGAACACTTAGAGTCCCTCCTCACCTCGAAGGTCCGTAGTATGTCCGCCGGCATGCCCCACACGCCGTTGGGCGGCGGCTGCAATGTGGCACCGATCTCGTCCTGGCCCTCGCCAATAATGTCGATAAAGGCCTTGCGATCGAACGCCAGCATGATTGCCCGGCGCAGTTCGGGGTTGTCGCGGGCGAATTCCCCCAAAGCAACTCGCCGGCGCTCGGGTTCGCTGCTGACTCCGCGCTGGAGGGAGACGGATTCGAACTTTCGGCCCCGTCAGAGCGACACTCTATCACGGAGCGCTCATCGCCGCAGCCATCATCTCCCACTAAAGCTCGGCTTTCGTTTCGCGCCAAAAGCCTCGACCCCTTCGCGAAAATCCTCCGAGCCACGTAGCCGGCCATAGCACTGCCCTTCGAGCTCGATGGCCAGCGACAGCGAAGCGCCTTCTGCATCATTCAGCAGCTTCTTGGCGGTGCGCTGGGCGAGCGGAGCGAATTCCCGCAGCTCATTGACGAGCGCATCGGTCGCGGTTTCGAGCTCGCCATCGGGTACGCAGTCCGTGGCGATGCTCCAGTCGCAGGCTTGCCGCCCAGTGATCCGCCGCGAACGCATGACGATGTCCTTGGTTCGGGTAATGCCGATCATTTTCTGCAAGCGAACGGCGCCGCCCGAGCCCGGAATTTGCGCGAGCCGCTGCTCCGGCAAGGCATAAAGGCAGGTCTCCGAGACGAGGCGGAAATCGCAGGCGAGCGACAGCTCAAAGCCGACCCCGAAGCAGTAACCGCGGGCCGCGGCAATGACCGGCTTCGTGCAACGCGCCGGCGCGGCGATGTTCCAAGCGAGCCGCGAGACGTGCTCGGGCGAGGCCTCGAGAAAACCGCGGATCTCACCGCCGCTCGAAAAATGCTCGCCGATTGCCCGCAAAACGATGACGCGCACCGCGGGGTCGGCGTCGAGCGCCTCGAAAGCCACCCGCAACTGCTCGCGCTGCAGCATCGAGATCACGTTCAGCGGCGGCCGGTAGAGAATGACGTCGCCACGCTCCCGCGCAGGATCGATCTCGACGCGAAACCCGTCGAGATCTTGCGGCAGCGCCGGAACCAGGGGCGGGATATCGGTCATTGCCTGTCTCTTTCGTATTCTCCGGCGACGAGCTTGCGCCGTAGGATCTTGCCGACCGGAGATTTCGGGATCTCAGTGACGAAGACCCAGTCGCGCGGACGCTTGTAGTCGGCGAGTGGCGAAGCGCGGCACCAGAGGTCGAGCGAGGCCGCATCGACCGCCGCCGCGCGTTTGATGAAGGCGGTTACCCTCTGTCCCAGCCGCTCGTCCGGCAAACCGGCGACGGCAACCTCAGTGACCGCGGGGTGCAGCGACAGCACGCTTTCGATCTCTCCCGGCGAGACGTTCTCGCCGGCGGTGATGATCATGTCATCAACCCGGCCGGTCACGAACAGATCGCCGGCCTCGTCCAGATAGCCGGTGTCGCCAGTGAAATACCAGCCGTCGCGCAAGGCCCTGGCATCGGCGTCGGGACGCCGCCAATAACTTTCGAAGGCTTCGTCGCCCGAGAGATCGGCAATCACTTGCCCCTCTTGGCCGACTTCGGGGCGCGCGTCTGGTGAACCGGTGCCGAGCCGAACCACTCGGATGCGCTGATTGATACCGGCCTTGCCAGCGGACCCCGGCTTGCTCGCCGCGTGCTGATCAATCGTGAAGGTGTAGATCTCGGAGGAACCGTAGTGATTGACAAAGAGCGCGGGCCGGAACGCCGCATCCACCCGCTTCAAGAGGCCCTCCGGCATTGCCGCGCCAGCAAACCCTAGCTTTCTCACCGAACGCACTTTGTCGGGTCTGAAATCTGCATGCGCCAACAGATCGTGATAGAGGGTCGGGACCAGGTACAGATTTGTCACTTGCTCGCGCGCGATCAGCCGCAGCGCCTCTCCTGCATCGAAGCGGGGCAGGCAGACAAAGACACCGTCGACCAGCGCCATCGCCAATAGCGAGCGTACACCCATTGTATGGTAGAGCGGCATTGCGCCGAGGGTGCGTTCGCCGATGCGATAAAGGTTCTGGGCGACATGGGCGAGCGCTGCGGCGCGCTCGGCGCGATGCCGACGCGGCACCCCTTTCGGCCGCCCGGTCGTCCCGGAGGTGTAAAACAGCAGCGAAAGATCCTCCGGCCCGGCCTGGGGAGTGTGCTGGCGCCCGGCGTCGGCAAAGGTCTCGAAATCGCAGGTGCCACCAACCGCACCCGCGACGGAGATCCGCGCTAATTGGTGCGCCGCGCTAGACTTGGCGAGTGCCACTGCCGAGACCTCCTCGAAAATCACTGCGCAGGCTTCTGCATCCATCAAGCAAAAATCGAGCTCTTCGGCTTTCATCCGCCAGTTGAGCGGCGTCACGATTATCCCGGCGAGCTGACAGGCCCAATGCACGCTCGCCATTGCCAATCGGTTCTGCAGCACCACCGCGAGGCGGTCGCCCTTGCGCAATCCCTGAGCCGCAAGCCCGTCGATGACCCGGCCGATCTCGGCATACCATTCGGCATAGGTGAGCCGCTGCTCGCCATCGACGATGGCGACCGCTCTGGGGCTGCGTTCGACAGTGGCGAGGAAGCTGCGGCCGAGATCAAACATCGGATCGTCTATGTCACTTTATCGGCTCGTCCGAGGAGGGCTATGACCTTAGCCGGGGTCAGCGGCAAGGCAAGATCGGGTGCGCCAAGCGCATCGGCGACGGCATTAGCGAGGCAAACCGGGGTGCTCATCGAATTTCCCTCACCAACACCCTTTGCCCCGAGCGGCGTCACCGGCGACGCGGTCTCGCGGTGCAGGATCAACGGCTCCGGAATTTCACAGGCCGTCGGTAAGGGATAATCGGCCAAAGTAGCTGAAAGAAAGCCGCCATCTTCGCCGTAAAGGAAGGCCTCGTAAAACGCGGCGCCGACCGCCTGGGCGAAGCCGCCGCATACCTGGCCGTTGAAGAGGGCCGGGTTGAGGATTCTACCCGCGTCATGCATCGTCACATATTTGTCGATGCGAACCCGCCCGGTGTCGCGGTCCACCTCGACGCCGCAAAAATCGAAAACGAATCCGTAGGTGGCCGAGCTGTTGATCTGATCAGCATCATTTGGCGCTTCGAGGCCGGGCGGGGTCCAAAACACTGTCTCGTGCAATGCTGCGGCATCGGGATCGGCGAGCGAGCCCGGCGCCCAATGGCTGCTTCCTGCCAGTCGCGGGAAGTTCACCGCGTTGTCGGGATTGGCGGCCGCAAAGACCCTTCCCTTAGCAAAACGCACCTCCTCGGGACCAATGTTGAGCTGGGACGCGGCAATGCGGGCGAGCTTGTCACGCATTCGGACCGCAGCAAGATACGCAGCCCCGGCAACGGCGCCTGCGAACCGGCTCGAATAATTCCCGGCCGCGATCGACCACGCATCCTTCGCGGTATCGAGCTCGGCATTGACATGAATGGACGCCGGCGGCAACCCGAAGACATCGGCGATGACCTGTGCGATGACGGTTCGGTGGCCTTGTCCTTGCGGGACCGAGTCGATCGCCACACTCACCCCGCCCAGCGGATCGATCGTCACCATCGCGGCGGCTAGCGCCCCGCTCTTGGGCCCGGCCCGCCGACGCTCCTCGGCGGTCAGCGCCGTCGTGATGTACCCCATGTTCGAGATGGACGGCTCGACGACGGCGGCGTAGCCGATGCCATAGAGGCGGCCTTCGGCCTGCGCCAGGTCGCGGCGCGTCCGCAACTCGGCGAAATTGCCTTCTGCGATCGCGGCATCGATGGTGCCTGGGTAGTCGCCCGAATCGAGGATCGCGCCGGCTGGGCAGTGATACGGGAACGTGTTGGTGCGGATGAGGTTGCGGCGGATCACCGCGAGCGGGTCGAGACCGAGTGTCACGGCGATGCGGTGCATCAGCCGCTCGAGTGCAAAATAGACCTGCGGTCCGCCGAAGCCGCGGGTCAGGCCGCTCGGTGTCTTGTTGGTCAGCACGACCCGGTTGCGGATCGCGAGGTTCTGCACGCGATAAGCGCCGGTCATGTTGCCGTGCATGCGGTAGAGCGTTGCCGGTTCCGGAGCGCGCAGATAGGCGCCGCAATCCTCAAGCTGATCCCAGTCGAGCGCCAGCACCTCCCCGGTGTCGCTGACCGCCGCTTCGAGGGTCGTGATCCGGTTTGTCGCCGAGCTCGCGCCAATCAGGTGCTCGAACCGGTCCTCGACCCACCTTACCGGCCTCCCGGCCTTGCGCGAGGCGATCGCCATCAGAACGATGTACGGGAACACGGCGTGCTTCGCCCCGAAGCTGCCTCCCGAATGCGGTGGCGTCTTCAGCCGCAATTTGCTCGCGGGAACTCCGAGCGCCAGCGCCATGACCGGGTGCATCGCGAAGGGCCCTTGAAAATTTGCTGTGATCTCGTAGGCGCCGTCGGCGGGCAGATATTCGGCGAGCACGACAAAGCACTCGATCGGCATGCCGCCGTTCCGTGGATATTCGGTGGTGATCGAAATGCGGTGCGGTGCCGAGGCAAAGGCAGTTTCAGGGTCGCCGTAGCGGAACCGGCGATCGCTGATCACGCGGGCAGCCCGCGGATCGACGATCGCGGGCAATGGCAAGTAAGCGACATCGATCGCTTCGAGCGCATCCTCGGCCCGGTAGCGATCGCGGGCGATGACCGCGGCCACCGGTTCGCCGGCATAGCGGACGCGATCGGTCGCGAGGCACCAATACTCGATGGGCGACTTGAGGGCCGCGGTGAAGGGTTGGGTGCAACGCCGGACATCCTGACCGGTCACGACGCATTCGATGCCCGGGATGGTGAGCGCGCGGGCAGGGTCGATCGACAGGATCTCCGCATGGGCGTGCGGCGAGCGCAGGATCGCGGCATGCAGCGCCCCCCTGGGCACCGGCAGATCGTCGGCAAAACGGGCGCGCCCCATCAGAAGGGCAGCATCCTCGAACCGCTCCCGGGGTCGCCCGATGTGCTCGTTGATGTTCTCATCCATCGCAGCAACAATCCGACATAAAGGCACGGTGTAAAGGAAGAGGCCCCCCACCGCTTAAACATAGAGATCCCGACGCGATCCATACGATGCTGGACAGGCACTGCCCTGCGAGCGCCGCATTGTGCAGCGTGTCTCTCAGCCGCGTGTGGCAGTGCGTCAAGGCATTGCTGGCAAAATAGCCGCCGGTACCGTCTCGCTCGGTGTGGCTATAGTCATTTTTCCATGGGCTTTAATTTGGAGATCTGCAGGCCATGAGGTTTGAAGAATATCGCAAGCACGACGCCATCTCGCTCGCCGGGCTCATCGCCAAGCGCCAGGTCAGCGCCGAGGAGGTGCTGGAGACAGCGATCGCACGAGCCGAGCAGGTCAATCCCGCCATCAACGCGATCGTGCACAAGCAGTACGAGCAGGCGCGCGGGGCGGTGAGGGCGGGGCTACCCGAAGGGCCGCTGAAGGGGGTGCCCTACCTTATCAAGGACCTTGGCTTCTTCGAAACTGGTGAGCCGGCGACCTTTGGCAGCAGGCTGTTCAAGGATTTCGTCGCCGATCACGATACCGCCTATGTGACGCGCTGCAAGAAGGCCGGTCTCGTGTTCATGGGCCGCAGTTCGAGCCCGGAGTTCGGCCTAAACCCGAATACCGAGCCGCGGCTTTACGGCTCCTGCCACAACCCTTGGAACCTCAAATACTCGTCCGGCGGTTCCTCCGGCGGCGCGGCGGCAGCGGTTTCCGCGGGCATCCTACCCGTGGCACATGCAACCGACGGCGGCGGCTCAATCCGGATTCCAGCGGCGCAGTGCGGCCTGTTCGGGCTCAAGCCGTCACGCGGCCGAGTCTCTATGGCGCCAGACGCCGGCGAAGGATGGGGTGGGCTGTCAGCCGGACACGTGGTTAGCCGCAGTGTGCGCGACTCGGCCATCATGCTCGATTGCACTGCCGGATTCGAGCCCGGCGACCCTTACACTGCACCGATGAACGAGAACTCGTTTCTCGAAGCGATTGCCCGTCCGCCGCGCCAGCTCAGGATCGCTCTGATGCTGAAAGATCATCGCGGTGCCAAATTGCATCCCGAATGCCTGGAGGCCGTTCAACGTGCCGCAAAACTGTGCGCCAGCCTCGGCCATGTCATCGACGAGGCGGACCCCAATCTCGACATGGTGGCGCTGCGGCCTCTGAACTCCAGGATCTCAGCGGCAAACACCGCCCGATCATGCAGCCTGCGCTGGAAGTCGCTGGGACGCGAGCCGAATGCCGATGACGTGGAGGCTGTGACATGGGCGGTGTGCCAGCGCGGGCTGAAGGTGAGCGGTATCGAGTACATCGAAGCAATCGCTGCTGGACATGCGGCGGGGCGCAAGATGGGCGCGTTCCTCACCAGCTATGACGTGATCCTATCGACGACACTCGCCGGCCCGCCGCCGAAGCTCGGCTACTTCGATCAGAACGGCGATGTTCAGACCTTCACCGACCGCGTAACGGAATATCTGTCGGTGACGCCGCTGCACAACGCGACGGGCACGCCGGCAATGAGCATGCCGTTGCATTGGACGGCGGACGGCCTGCCGGTCGGCGTGCATTTCGCGGGCCGCTATGGTGACGAGGCGACCCTGTTGGCGCTTGCCGCCGAGCTGGAGACAGCCCAACCGTGGTTCAATCGCGTGCCGGCGCTGTAGGCTATCCGCTCGCTACCGGGACCGAAAGTTCGAATCCGGCTTCCTCCAGCGGCGAGTCTACTGCGAACCGAACTTCCTTC
>JBARIB010000088.1:0-5606 GCA_049799535.1 Allostellaceae bacterium
TTTTGAAAGGCCGGATCGTGATACGGGCTCTCGGGATCAGCCCGGAACTCAAGCATACCGCGTGACACGTTGACGGCGCCTTTCAGCTTGCCGCCGGCGGCGATCTCGGGCGCATCGCGAACATCGACAATCAAAACGTTTCCCTTACTGCTCATGTCATGAACCTCGGCCGGATTGAGCCGCGGCACCGCGGCATTGGCCGCGGCCAGCATTTCTCTGACGCTCGATGCCATCTCTCCTCCTCCCCGATCTGAGAGCGTCGATATTACCGCCATTGCCCGCGGACTCCATCGAAAGCAATCATTAACCATTCTGTCATCGCCGCTTCGCAAAAGCGTAACGCTCAGCCCCTAATTTCGCCGCGCTTCAAACACAATCACCTCCCGAGGAAATCTGCGGTGGAGGCCCTCGGCTGACCTGATTGGCGCCCCGCCCCGTCGCGTCGGTAAACGGCCCGGTTATCAGCAACTTGTTCAACATGCGTGGCCCCGGCTCCCGAAGCCGAAGACGGCGGCCATACCGGCGATGAACGCGTGCAATGGTGCCGCGAGTGACGGTCGTCGGATCCCGTGGTTCGCAACTTCATCTCGCTCCAGTCCTCGTTGCCTGGCGCGAAGTCCTATTGGGGAGAGGAAATCATGAGACCCAGGTATCCGAAGACCTCTAAGCTCTTATGCGGCGTGGCGATTTGTGCCATGGCCATCAACACGATGACACCACTCATCGCAGTGGCCGCCGACACCGGCACCAACGACGGCAATACGGTGACGCCGATCAAGCACGTCATTACCATCATCGGCGAAAACCGCACTTTCGATCACCTATTCGCGACCTATCAGCCGGTCAACCAGGGCGAGACGGTGTTGAACCTGCTGTCGGAGGGCATCGTCAACGCCGATGGCACCCCGGGACCGAACTTTTCAAAATACTCTCAGAATCAAGCGCTGGACACGACGGTCTATGAGATTAGCCCACCAAAAACGGGCGCCTACAGTACTTTGCCGCCGCCAATCGCCAGCGGTGGTCCGCCGCCGTTTTCGACCGTCGAGGAGGCCCAGACGTTTGAGAACGGGCTGCCGACGGATTACTACCAATATCTGACGACGGGCGAGGTTCCCTCGTCGATCACGGGCAAACCGGACACGCGGATCTATTACGCGGGCAACGACGTCAACAGTCTGCCGCCAGGGCCTTACCAGCTGACCAACAACACCAACCCAAATGGCCAGTACCTAACTTATGATGACTACGCCGAAAGCCCGGTGCATCGTTTTTATCAAATGTGGCAGCAGCTCGACTGCACTGCTGCCGCGGGCTGCCTCAATGACCTATGGCCCTGGGTCGAAGCGACGGTGGGGGCAGGAAGCAATGGCAAACCGCCACCTGCCAACTTTACCTACAAAGAGGGTGCCACTGCGATGGGCTTCTACAACGTCCAGCAAGGTGACGTGCCCTATTTCAAGCAGCTCGCCGACACGTATTCGATGAGCGACAACTTTCACCAGTCGGTGGAAGGCGGGACCGGCGCCAACCACATCATGCTCGGTTACGGCGATCTGATCTGGTACAGCGACGGTAATGGCAATCCGCTGACGCCGCCGCACAATATGAAGGTGGGCGCCGGGAAAACGGCCGGGATTGTTGACGAGGTCGAGAACCCGAACCCGCTGAAGGGCACCAACAACTGGTACATCCAGGATGGCTATGGCGCGACCGATCCGACTACTGGGAAGCCCTACGGCGGCGGCACCTACAGCGATTGCTCGGACACCTTACAGCCGGGTGTGAAGGCGATCACCAACTATCTGACATCAATAAATGTGAAACCGAATTGTCAGCAGGGCCGCTATTATTTGCTCAACAACTACGATCCTGGCTATTTCGGCGACGGCACCGACGCTTACGCGCAGATCAACCAGCCGGGGCATAATGTGTTCACTATTCCGCCGTCGAAGGTCAGAAACATAGGCAATGTTTTATGGGAGAAGAATATCTCATTCGCGTATTTCGGCGACCAGTTCAATGCCTACCTTGCCGATCCCCTGGGTCTGTACAACGAACTCGGCAACACCTACTGCAACATCTGCAACTTCTTCCAATACTCGACCTTTGTCATGACCAATCCCAAAGTGCGGCAGATGGCGCTGCAGGACACGACGGACCTCTACAACGATATTCAGACCTGCACGGCGACGAAGTGCGAATTGCCGGCGGTCTCGTTTGTCAAACCCGACGGCTATCTCGATGGCCATCCGGCTTCGTCGAAGATCAACCTCCTCGAAGGCTTCGTCAAAAAGATCGTCGACATGGTGCAGAGCAATCCGATCCTGAAAGACAACACGGCGATCTTTATCACCATGGATGAAGGCGGCGGATACTACGATTCCGGTTATGTGCAGTCGCTCGACTATTTCGGCGATGGCACGCGCATTCCGATGATTGTGGTATCGAAATACAGCACCGGCGGGCACATCTCGCACACCTACACCGACCATGTCTCGATCCTGAAATTTATCGAGGCCAACTGGAGCCTGCCGACGGTCACCAAGCGCAGCCGCGACAATCTGCCAAACCCGCAGGCCGGGGCGGACCCCTATAAGCCGACGAACGGGCCGGCGATCGGCGATCTGACGGACCTGTTCAACTTCCAGTAAACCGGCAAGAAACCGAGGAGCCGGTCTCGGAAATGGGGCCGGCTATTTTTTGTCTGAAGTTCAGCCGATGACGCCCTCGGCCTGTAATGCCTTGATCTCTTCGTCAGTGTACCCCGCTTCGCGAAGCACCTCCTTGCTGTGCTCGCCGACAGTCGGCGCGCGCCGCGGTTTTACCTTGTCTTGGCCCTTGATCCAGAACGGGCTGTTCACCGTCATCGTGCTATCGCCGTCGAACGGCACCAGAGCCTCGCTCGCCAAGATCTGCTCGTCATCGGCAATGTCCTCCATTTTCGCGACAATGCCGAAGATGATCCCGGCGGCCTCTAAGATCGAGCGCCACTCAGCGAAATCCTTTGTCGCAAACACCGCGTCGAGGGCAGCGATCAGCTCATGGGCATTGGTTTCGCGCCCCTCATGCGTCGCAAAGCGCGGATCCGATAAAGCGCTCGCGCCCAGACACTCCCTGAATTTCTGCCAGCGCCACTCGTCGGGAGCAATCGACAATAACAGCCAGTGCCCGTCGCGGCAGCGGTAGTGGACCCGCAATGCATTGAGCCCCCGCTCGCGGGGCGGCTGCGGCACGACCTTCTCGCCGCACAATGCGGCCTGCACCGAGCAGCCATTGGCCCAGAGGCCATTGGCCAATAGCGACGAGCCGACATAGCCGCCTTTGCCGGTGCGCTCGCGCTGGTAGAGCGCCGTGACGATCGCGCCATAGGTCGCCATTGCCGAGGGGTGGTCGCCCATGCCTGGCAATGACCTGGCCGGTGTCGCTTCCTCTCCGGCCCGCACGAGATGCATCAGCCCGGTGCGCGCCCACCACGCCGTCGCATCGAAACCCGGCTTGTCGGCTTCGGGACCAGTCTCGCCATAGCCGTTGAACGAGGCGTAGATCAATCGTTGGTTGAGCGGCGCGAGCTCCTCGTAAGTGATCCCGAGCCGGCGGCGCACCGGCGGCGGGTAATTGGTGATGAACACATCGGCTTGTGTAACCAGCCGGCGCAGCACAGCTTGCCCGGCAGAAGAACGCAGATCGAGCGCCAGACTCCTTTTGTTGCGGCCGTCGAGCACAAAGCCGGGATTGCCCTTGAGCCCCGGCCCCATCGACGGGGTGGCACGCCTGCGGTAGGGATCGCCCGCGCCCGGCGGCTCGATCTTAATGACCTCGGCGCCGAAATCCGACATCACCGTCGCCGCCGCCGGCCCGGCGATAAAGCTGGCGCAGTCGATCACCTTCAATCCGTCAAACACGCGCTCACCCATTTTCCCACCTCGTCATGCCTCGATCTCGCTAAGGCAGCCGTTGTAGCTTTCATACACCACGTCGCGAGGGAGAAAAGCTGATGGATTGTGTGTTTTGCGCGGCGGCAACAGAGAGCGCTGTTGGCCACAACGCGCTCGCCTACGCCGTTCGCGACACCTCGCCGGTGACGCCCCTGCATACCCTGATCCTTCCGAACCGCCACGTCGCGAGCTATTTCGACCTCGCCGGTGACGAGAAATGCGCGATCGATGAACTGCTTGAGGAAACCCGGATCGATCTTACTGCCCGCGACCCGACGATCGCCGGGTTCAACATCGGCATCAATATCGGTGCAGTCGCCGGTCAGACGATCTTTCACTGCCATGTGCACCTGATCCCGCGCCGACCCGGTGATGTCACCAACCCGCGGGGCGGCGTGCGCGCAGTGATCCCGGGGAAGGCGGATTACTGAGTGGAACGGCTCGCGTGACCACGCGATGACCCACCGAAGACGCTGGACTTAGCTGTAAGGGATGGCCGCGATTACATATCGCCAGCGGGGCAATCTGGTTCGGCGAGCGTTCAGGCTCGAACAATTGACCATCGCATGGATTGCGGTCGAGGCTGTGGTGGCGATCGGATCGGGGGTGGCCGCCGGCAGTCTTTCTCTGATTGCATTCGGCGCGGATAGCCTCATTGAGCTGGCTTCCGCCGGGCTGCTGCTGTGGCGGCTCGCGGTCGAAATCCGGCGCGGCGAAGAGTTTCCCGAGGCTATCGAACGACACGCGAGCCGGATCGCGGGTGCGCTGTTGTTGGCGCTGGCAGCCTATGTCGCGGCGAGCAGTATTTACGGCCTCTGGCGGCACGAAGGTCAGGAATTTTCGCTTCCCGGTCTGATCGTTGCGGCCATTGCCATTCCGATCATGTATTTCCTGGCACGGGAGAAGATCCGCATTGCCGACCAGATCGGCAGCCGCGCCCTGCGCGCCGATGCCGCGGAAGCGATTGCGTGCGGCTATCTGTCTGGCGTCGTGATCGTCGGGCTCCTGGCTCAGCTATTCTTTGGCGCATGGTGGATCGACAACGCGACCGCTCTGGTGATCGTCGGCCTTCTCGTCAGAGAGGGCCTCGAGGCCTGGCGCGCTGACGGGCAATCGGATTAACCATTCGCCGCGGCGCCGTATTGACGGCAAGGCTTGCGCTATATGTGACGGTCGGGGATGGAGTGCCCCGTAACCGCCCTCAAGGGCTGATGACTTCCGCTGGGTCACCGTTTCGCCCCTTTGATTGATGCAGCCAAAGCTCAGGCAGAAACCGCCGGCCTGACGATCGAGACCCATCTCCTTCCGGGGCACCTCGTCGACGCGGTGACCGGGCTTATCAACTACATGAACACCGCTGGTTCTTGGCCCGGAGCAATATCGTGCTTTCGGTCGTGCTCTGCCTCGCGGCCGTAGCAGCTGGGCACTGGGCGGCCACATTGTTCGGCAGGGGGTGAGCGCGCTCAGGTCTTTTCGATGTTCCACATGAAGAGGGCCGGGGTCGTAATCACCGATCCCTTGAGGTTCTTGCGATAGGCGGTCTTGACCTCGAACTGTCCAGTCGGAACGTAGGGGACAACCTCGAAGGCGCGCTGCTGGATCTTGGCGGCGAGCGCCTGCCGCTCTTCTAGATCTGTGGCCTTCAGCCACTCGTTGCGCAGGCTTTCG
>JBARIB010000089.1:0-1710 GCA_049799535.1 Allostellaceae bacterium
GTGTTTGGCCTGTTGCTGGATTCGCTGGGGACCGGCGCCCTGATGGTCTCGGGAGGGTTGAGCCTTGCGGCGCTAGCTTCCCTGGCGTTCTTGCGCGTGCAGACCGCCCCAGCGCCTGGCTGATTGCCCCGCCACCGGCAGTGCGGTCGCGGCCCGGCGATGGTCGCCCTCACTGAAAGTTTCGGTGCTCGGTCTAGTCTAGTCTAGTCTAGCCGCTCGAGCGCAGCCGCCGCCGGATCGAGAGGCCGCAACCGGCCTGGATTGAACGGCGCGAGGTCAACCGTATGTGCCGCGCCGTCGACGATCAGCTCCGTTATCGCCTCGCCGGTCGCGGGTGCGTTGAGAATGCCCCAGACGCTGTGGCCGGTGGCGATATATCCGCTGGCGACTTCGGGCACAGGCCCAATCAGTGGCAGCCCGTCCCGCGTGATCGGGCGGTAGCACGCCTGCCGCGTCAGAACCTTGGCCGAGGCAAGCACCGGCGATACCGATCTGCACAGTGCCTCAAGTCGCTCGATCGCGCCGGGATCCGGCTCGACCGCAGCGGGATCGGGTGGCAATGGCTCCTCGCTGGAGATAGCACACACATATGTGGTGCCGTCGATACGCGGAAACAGCTCGGGACTGAGCACCGTCCCGTTGGGCTCCCGGTATTCGAGGAACACGGCTTCGCCCGGAACCGACTTGCCGGTCTCGAACACCAGGCTGTGACCCTTCAGCCCGAACACTGCTGGCATCGGCACCCACGAGGCAGCGAGGACCGACCATGGTCCCATTGCAATAACGACCGCGTCGCCTTCAACCAGAACACCATTGACCTCGACGCCGACCGCCCGGCCCGCACGCTGCCTGATCGCGGTAACCCGGCCTTGGCGCAATTCCGCCCCACGCACCTGGGCCGCACGCAACATCGCGGCGGTGAACTGGCCGGGATGGACCTGCGCCGTGGTCTCGGGCGAACCCAGCAGATCGTTGACAGTGACCACCTCCGACAACCACCCGAGCGCATAAACACCGCGATGCCGGGCCACCCCGGCGAGTCCGCCAAATGTGGTGAGCCGCCGGTAGCCCCAATTGTCTGAAATCGTCTTCGCCAACTCGGCATGCAGCGCAAAGCTGCGGCGCGCCAACGGCGCCAGCGGCGAGCCGTCGCACCAGTCGCGGGCCAGAAAGCCGCCCGATTTCCCAGAGGCGGCGCAAGCAACGCCAGTGCATTCGATGACAGTCGCCCTGACGCCGCGGCAGCTTAGGAAATAGGCGATCGAGGTGCCGATCACCCCGCCTCCGCAAATCAAAACATGCATTGGGGGCCGTCTGCGGTTAGAGTTAATGTTCCGGACATAACGACACCCATTCCCTACCGCAACGGATTACAACGCGCGAATTCCACAACCCTTTTTTAGAAGCCTCCTAGCGATGTCAGTATGTGCGAGAAATTCTCCATGCCAAATGACGCCGTTGAAGAAATCCATCAGATCCTAATCAACGACACATACTGCCTGCCGTCAGAGCTTCCGGCCACCATAGAAGCAAACGCTGCAAGCCTACGCTCCACTTACCCAAATGCGAAATATCGCCTCTGGAGCGGAAACGATTTGCGCAAAATGATCGCCGAGAACTTTGAACCAGCGGCCCTTAACGCCTTCGATGTCTTACGACCGTTCTCTTATAAGTCTGATATTGCACGTTTTTGTTTGCTTTACGTATATG
>JBARIB010000090.1:0-1959 GCA_049799535.1 Allostellaceae bacterium
TCGTGGTGCCGTTGGCGCGCGCCAATACCGAGCACGCCGATCGCCTGCTGGCGGAGCTGGCCGTGGCGCCGCTGTCCACCCGCGAGTTGCAGTGCTGGTTCGAACACTACGAGCGGGCCGCGCGACCCGTGCGCGAGCGCATGGTCAACGATCCCCGTCTGTTTCTCGACGCCCGGCGGTCGACCGATGAACGACGCGCCGGCGAACGACTGCGCGCTGGCCCGGAAGGCGAATGCGCTGCCGATCTGCGCTGCCTCGAGGCGGTGCTCATACGCATGACGAACCGCGTAGCGGTGCTGCAACCCGTGCCGCCGATGCTGATCGCGGCGGTGCCGCGTCTGTGGGCGGCGATCGACGCCCTGACCATTGCGATCGAGCGGGGAGGACACGCATGACCCCGAGCGAGATCCGCAGCGCGGTGCGCACCTTGCAGGCGCAGGGTCACAGCCTGCGCGAGATCAGCCGCCTGCTGGCGCTGTCGCGCAACACCGTGCGGCGTATCCTGCGTCAGCCGGAGGGCAACACTGCCGAGGCGCCACCGTGTGACGAAGCGACGTTGCTGCGGGTGAAGGCGGCCTTTGAGCGTGCCCGCGGCAACGTCGTGCGCGTCCGCGAACTGCTGGCCGGCGACGGTATCGCCGTGCATTACAGCACGTTGACCCGTTGGGTCCGGGAGGCCGGCCTGCGCAGTCCGCCGCGACGCGCCGGCGAGTACCACTTCCTGCCAGGCCAGGAGATGCAGCACGACACGTCGCCGCATCGGGTGGCGTTCGGCAACACCGATAAGCCTGTCACCGCGCAGTGCGCCGGCCTGGTGCTGGCCTACTCGCGCCGGCTGTTCATCCAGTACTACCCCCGGTTCACCCGGTTCGAAGCCAAGGCGTTCCTGCTCGAAGCAGCGCGCTTCATGGCGGGTGTCTGCCCGGTGTGCATCATCGACAACACCAGCGTTCTGCTCGCGAGCGGGTCCGGCGTCGATGCCGTCATTGCCCCGGAGATGGCGGCCTTCGCCCGTACTCTGGGCTTCGGGTTCCGTGCGCACCAGGTTGGGCATCCCGACCGCAAAGGTCGGATCGAACGCCCGTTCGCTTATGTCGAGACGAATTTCCTGGCTGGCCGCAGCTTTGCGGATTTCGACGACCTCAACCGCCAGGCGCTGGCCTGGTGCCACGACGTCGCCAACCGCAAGCCCAAGGTCGCGCTCGGCATGTCGCCCGATGCCGCCTACGTTATCGAGCAGCCGCATTTGAGGCGGCTGCCGGATGCGCTGCCGCCGGTCTACGAGTTGCTGGAGCGCGTCGTCGACCTGCACGGCTATGTCAGCGTCGACACCAATCGCTATTCCGTGCCCGAGCAGTTCGTCGGCAAGTCGGTCGCCGTCTACAAGCTACCCGCCGAGATCCATGTCCGCCGCAAGCAGACCACGGTCGCCGTCCATCGGCGGCTGATCGCTCAGCGCGACGCCAGGAGCTCCTTGCCCGGTCATCATACCATCCCGGTGCGGCAATCGCGCGGCACGGCAACTGAAGAAAAACTGCTGTGCGGCCACCACCCCAGCCTCGACCGCTACGCCGACGCCATCAAGCAGCGCGGAAGCGCAGGCCGCCGGCGCGCACTCCGCCGGCTGATCGAGATGAAGCGCACCTATCCGGCCGGTCCGTTCATCGCCGCCATCGAACAGGCCCTGCTCTACGGTCTGTTCGACCTCGGCCGGCTGGAGGACCTCATCCTCAAACAGGTCGCCGGCGACTTCTTCGCACTGAACACCGGGACAGACGACGATGCGTGACAAGCTGCGCGCGCTGATCGCCCAACTGCGTCTGCATGGCATGGCAGACGCACTCGATGCCGAGATCCAACGCGCCGAACGTGAGGCCATCGCCGCGCCAGAGCTGCTGTACCGGCTGCTCGGCCAGGAAGCCGCATCCCGCCGCGAACGCAGCCTCGCCTATCGGCTCG
>JBARIB010000091.1:0-3305 GCA_049799535.1 Allostellaceae bacterium
GCATCCGCGCGACCCGAACACCGCGTGGTTCGTCCCTGCCGTCAAGGACGAGCGCCGCGTCCCGGTTGACGGCAAAGTCGTCGTCGCACGCACCCGCGACGGCGGCGCCAGTTTTGAGGTGCTGAGCGAGGGCCTGCCGCAACATCACGCCTACGACCTGGTGTGGCGTCACGCCCTTGCCGTCGACACGACGGGCGAGCGGCTCGCCTTCGGCTCGACGAGCGGCGGCTTGTGGATCTCCGAGGACGGCGGCGATTCTTGGACGATGCCCGAGGCGCGGCTGCCGCCGATCGCCGCCGTGCGCTTTGCCCCGGCGTGAAGGACTAACCCAGAAAAAAATTTCGACCGAACTGTCGATCGGGCCGCCGCTCAGTCGACGTGTGGCTGATACATGCCGCTGCGAAGGAGGCGAGCACGATGCGGTTCATGATGATGGTCAGGGCCAATAAGGACACCGAAGCCGGGGTGATGCCCGAAGAGCAGCTCATTGCCGCAATGACCAAGTACAACGAGGAGATGGCAAAAGCCGGCGTGCTGCTCGATTTGGCAGGCTTGCAGCCCAGCGCGAAAGGGGCACGCGTCAGATTCTCTGGAAACAAGCGCACCGTCATCGACGGGCCGTTCGCCGAGACCAAGGAGCTGATCGCCGGTTATTGGGTGATCCAGGTCAAATCAAAGGAAGAGGCCATCGAGTGGGCAAAGCGCTGCCCGGCTCCGCATGGCGAGGTAGCGGAAGGCGAGATCGAACTTCGCCAAATCTTCGAGCTGGAGGATTTCGGCCCGTGCCCGGCGATCGAGGATGCGCGGAGGCTCGAAAACGAGTTGGCGAAAAATAAGTAGCCGACGAAATGTCACCCGGAATTAAGGAGAGTACGATGCAATTGAACCCTTATCTTAGCTTCAATGGACAATGCGAGGCAGCCTTCAAGTTTTATGAGCGGTGCCTCGACGGAAAAATCGTTGCGATGATGACCTATGCGGGCTCGCCTATGGAACAACAGACGTCGCCCGAAATGCGCAACAAGATCATGCACGCCCGCCTGATGGTTGGCGACGAGTTGTTGATGGGTTCGGACGCCCCGCCGGGACGCTATGAGGGGGTAAAGGGCTTCTCGGTGACGCTCGGCATCGATAATCCGGCCGATGCCGAGCGGATATTTCATGCGCTCGCGCAAAACGGGACGGTACAGATGCCCATCCAGGAAACCTTCTGGGCCGCCCGCTTCGGCATGCTCGTCGACCAGTTCGGCACGCCGTGGATGATCAACTGCGAGAAACCGGTATAGCCGGCCCCGGCTTCACGACGGAGCCGGGAAACGCGCGATCCAGTGCCGCGCGATGTCCTCGCGGCGGCATACCCACACCTGCGGGTGACCGAGGATGTATTGGATAAAGCCGATCAGCGCCTTGGCCCGGCCAGGGTGTCCGGTCAGCCGCATATGCAATCCCACCGACATCATGCGCGGGCGTTCCGCGCCCTCCTCATAGAGGACATCGAAGCTGTCGCGCAGAAAGGCAAAGAAATCTTCGCCTGAGCCAAACACACCGCGGCCGAATTTCGAATCGTTGGTGGTCAATGAATAGGGCACGACGAGGTGCGGGCGGTCGCCCACCCGCACCCAGTAGGGAAGCTCGTCATTGTAGGTATCGCTGTCGTAAAGAAACCCGCCGTGCTCGACGATGAGGCGGCGGGTGTTTTCCGACGGCGCGTAGCGGCAGTACCAGCCGGCCGGGGTCTTGCCGGTCGTCCGGCGGATCAGGTCGACGGCCGCGGCGATCTGGCGGCGTTCGTCGGCTTCCGTCAATCCCGGGTGGTTGGTCCAGCGATAGCCATGGCTGCAGATGTCCCAGTCGCTCGCCGCGATCGCCGCCGCCGCGGGCGGGTTCGCCTCGAAAGCGCGGGCACAGCCGAAGATCGTCACCGGGATCCGAAACCGCGTGAAGATCCGGTGCAGGCGCCAGAACCCAACCCGCGCGCCATATTCGAACATGCTTTCGGCGGCGAGGTCGCGGCCGGTCACGCCGAGATCCGCGCCCAGCATCTCGGTCAGCCCGCCTTCGGAAACACCGTCTCCGGCGGGATAGGAGAGCTCCGAGCCTTCTTCAAAATTGATCACGAAGTTGACGGCGATGCGGGCATCGCCGGGCCACTGGGCATGCGGCACATCCGCGCCGTAGCCGACGAAGTCGCGCGTCATGACTTTTCTCCAGGCGGATCCGGATACCAATCCTCACGGCAGATATCGCCAAACGAGTAGGGACACGCTTGCGGCAACGCGTCAGCCGCAGCGGGCTCCCCATGTCTGCGAAGCCGGCGCGCGGCGCGGCGCCGTCCTTCCAGGTAGAGCTTGTCCAAACTCTCCTCCGCATCGCGACGCAGCGTCGCCGTCAGCTTGTCGGAAAGCGTTTCGCGCGCCTCGTCGATAGTTTCCATCCGGTCGAAGCGCGGCTGCTCGGCCGGTGAATAGGCCAGCTTCAGAAGATGTTCGATGATGCGGCGGATCTGGCTGCGGACCGCGTCGCGCTCGCTCTTGCCCAAATCTTCGATCTCCTCCGCCACGTGCTCGCGATCGAAGCGGTTGTCGGAAACCGGCATGGTCCGCAACACCTCCGCCTGGCGCTGCGTCCAGGCGTAGAAATCGTCCTCGTAGCGTGGTCCGTGCGGCATCGAGGTTCCTTACTTCAGCCCGATGTCGTGGCGCGGCCGGCCCCAATCAGCCGCCGCTGCAGTCGCGCGTTCGACATCTTCCTCGAGCATCAGTCCCTCTTCGACGAGCTTGCGGGCCGCCGCTGTGATCGCCGCGACATAGGCTTGCGCATTCAAATAGCGCTCGAGGACGGATTGCCGCGGGTCGTCGGTCATGCGACGTTCTTCCAGAGTCTCGGGTAACGGGATGTAGCTGCCCGAGAATTCATGCATCGCGCCGTGGCCAAAACCGCGCGCCCGCAGATTCCAGCCGCAATAGGTGCCGAGTGGAGCCTGCACCATCGGCGCTCTGACGCCGGCAATGTCATTGCCGTCCGCATCCACCGCCGGAACGAGCACGCTGTAGCCCTCTCCCGGCACGATATCCGGCGGCTCCTTCAGAATGCCATGCTCGAACTCTGGGCCGAAATCGAGCAATGGCAGTGAATTCGGCTCGTGCGGCACGCCCACCCCGGGGATCGCCGGGAACTGCCGCCGCCATTCCTCATAGGTTACCAGCGAGCCGTCGGATCGCCGCGGAAAGCGGCTTTCGGGCGGCGCGATCCCTTCGGTCGCCCAGCGATCCATCGCATCGATCACGGCGCGGAACAGCATCGAG
>JBARIB010000092.1:0-2264 GCA_049799535.1 Allostellaceae bacterium
CATAGGCCATAGCCGCTGCCTTTCCGTTGCAGGTTACGCCGCCCGATTGGCGGCGGTTCGACACGGTAATGGTTAGCGCAGGCGTGGGCCGGGGTCCATCCCCAGATACGCTTGCCGACGATCGGGATCCCACTCCGGGACATCGTCGCTGTAGCGGAGCGTTTTTAGCGCTTCTCCCATGGCGCTGCATGGTCGGAGAACCGGCGGACCAAAAACTCGATCAGCACGACGATCCGAGACGGTCTGGGGCGTCCAGCGGGTGACACGATGTTGAGCGCTGTCGGGGGCGCGGCCCAGTCGGTCATAACCGCCTCAAGGCGGCCTTCGGCAAGATCGCGCCACACTACGAATTCCGGCTGCAGCGCTATGCCGATACCCGCACGAAGAGAGGGCATCAGGGCATCGGCGTTGTTCGCGAGCAGCGGCCCGGTAACGGCGACGGCGGCCTCTTCGCCGGAAGGCGCGGTGAACCGCCAAACATCGCCCGATGGCAGGTATGAGTACCCGAGGCAGAAATGCCGAGAGAGGTCGCGGGGATGCGAAGGTCGCCCGTGGCTCGCAAAATATCCAGGAGTTCCGACGAGCAGGCGGCGCACCTGACACAGCCGGCGCGCAACCATGCTCGAATCCGACAATGCGGCAATGCGAAGCGCCAGATCAAACCCGCCGCCGACCAGGTCGACCACTTGGTCGCTGAGATGCAGGTCAATTGAGATCGCCGGATAGGTGGTCAGAAATTCCGGAAGCGCCGGCGCCACGTGCTCCAGACCGAAAGACATCGGTACCGCCATGCGCACCCGGCCACGCGGGCTTGTCGACTGGGCCAGCGCTTCGGCTTCCACCGCTTCGGCATCGGCCAGTATTTGGGCCGCGCGGACCGACAGGGCACGGCCGGTTTCGCTCAACGACAGGCGGCGCGAGGTCCGGTGAAACAAGCGCTCGCCAAGCCGATCCTCCAAACGAGCGACGGCCTTCGAAACTGTTGCCTTGGAAAGCCTCAGCTCGCTGGCGGCCCGGGCGAAGGAGCCGGTCTCAGCAACTTTGGCGAAGACGGCCCAGGCCTCGAAATCGGGAAGATCCGCCATGCACGTACGGTAAAATTTAGAAACGATGTGTTTCGAGCGTTTCTATTCGAATTCACGTGCTTATCGCCATCTCATAGCAAGAGCAAAACAGCTCGTTTGGAGAAAAGACATGATCGAGCGCAGGCCCTTCTCGGCGTTGGGTGGTGCCGACCACGGCTGGCTCAAAGCCCGGCACCATTTCTCGTTCGCCGATTACCACGATCCCCAGCGCATGGGATGGGGCGCTTTGCGGGTGTGGAACGACGACGAAATCGCTCCGGAAACGGGCTTCCCGCCGCACCCGCATGCCGACATGGAAATCATCACCTATGTGCGGCAGGGCGCGATCACGCACCGGGACGGTCTCGGCAATCAAGGCCGCACGCAAGCCGGTGACGTACAGGTGATGAGCGCCGGCACCGGCATCCGCCACGCGGAATACAATCTTGAGCCCGAGCCAACCAAGCTCTTCCAGATCTGGATCGAGCCGTCGGTACGAGGACAGAAGCCCCGCTGGGGCACTAAGCCCTTTCCCAAGGCGGACCGTTCGGGGCGCTTTGTCGCCTTGGCGAGTGGAAGCGATAAAGACGACGGCGCGCTGTCAATCGGTGCCGATGCGCGAGTGCTTGGCGCGACATTAGACACCGGCGAGGCGGCTGAGTACCGGCTGCCCGGAACCCGGCACGCCTACCTGGTTGTCGCTCGCGGCACGGTGGAGGTCAACGGCGTGCGGTTATTTGAGCGCGACGGGGCGGCAATCAAAGACGAGAGCTCGCTGCGTGTCGTCGCTATCGAGGATGCTGAAGTCGTCCTCGTCGAAGTGCACTGACCGTTCCGCAGCGCTACTTATTGCAGGATCGCAGGCATTGCTGATCGAGCGGCACTTGCCTCAGCGCGCGTCTTGCAACGGCATCCCCTTTGCGACGGCGCTGATGTCGTAAGGCTTTTCCACAAGCGTTTCAGCATCCCACATGCTGCGCTCGGCGGTCAGGAACTCGCCATCGTAAACGTGGATGGCGCCGCTGATCTTCGCCAGCGGATTGACGACGGAATGGATCACATCGCGGCCGAGGATCGTGACGTCTCCGGGACCCAGGGCTTGCCCGCCAGCGGGCTCGATCTGGAATTTCGCCGGGCTCGAAACCCGACGCCAGAACATGTTGTCCTCGCGACCGCCGTACATGCCGATAATGGCGGACA
>JBARIB010000093.1:0-6710 GCA_049799535.1 Allostellaceae bacterium
CAATACGGCGGCACTGCTCGAGCGTTTCCCGGGCTTCGCCGTGTTCCCGGGTTCCGAGGTGTTTCTGCTCGAGGCGCTGCGCAAGGGCGGTGCCGGTTGCATCACCGCTTCGGGCAACGTCAATGTCCCCGGCATCCGCAAGCTTTATGAAAACTGGCGCGGACCGCAGGCCGACGCGTTGCAGGCCGAGATCACGACGTTGCGCAAGGCGCTGCAGGCTTATCCGATGATCCCGGCGCTCAAGCGCATCGTCGCGCATTTCCATAATGACCCGGACTGGGCGGCAGTTCGCCCGCCGCTCGTGCCGCTCGACCAAGCCCAATCCTCCGCGTTGATAGCCGATCTTGCCAAGCTTGGTTTCAACCTCGGCGAGCGGCCCCGTTCGATGGCGGCTTGACGATGACCGTCGTAGCCGAGCGCCGAGCCTTTTATGACCGGATCGCACCCGCCAACCTTGCGCCGCTGTGGGAACAGCTGCATTCGCTCGTCACCCCCGAGCCGACGACGTCGTGCCTTCCGGCGCTCTGGCGCTATGAGGAGATCCGGCCGCATCTGATGCAGGCAGGCGGGCTGATCACGGCACAGGAAGCCCAACGCCGCGTGCTGATATTGGAGAATCCGGGGCTCAAGGGAAAGGCCACGATAACCGGTTCGCTGTTTGCCGGCCTGCAATTGATCCTTCCGGGCGAGGTGGCGCCGGCGCATCGCCATACTCAATCGGCGCTGCGGTTCATCATCGAGGGGCACGGCGCCTACACCGCGGTCGATGGCGAACGCACCTCGATGCAGCCGGGCGACTTCGTCATCACTCCCTCGTGGACCTGGCACGACCACGGCAATGAGACGCAGGAGCCGATGGTGTGGCTCGACGGGCTCGACATACAGATCGTGAAATTGCTGAGCGCCAGCTTTGCCGAACAGGCTCCGGCCGAGGTCCAGGCGGTGACGCGGCCCGAAGGGGATGCCGCCGCGCGTTACGGCAATAACCTGCTTCCGATCGATTGGAAGCCGGAGGTCAAGACCTCGCCGGTATTCAATTATCCTTACACGCGCACGCGCGAAGCGCTCGAAACCCTGCGCCGCAACGGCGAGCCCGATCCCTATCACGGGCACAAGATGCGCTATGTCAACCCGGCGAGCGGCGATTATGCGATGCCGACGATCGGCACCTTCATCCAGTTATTGCCGAAGGGCTACGCAACCCAACCCTATCGCTCGACCGACGGCACGGTCTATGTCGCGGTGGAGGGTTCGGGCGAGAGCCGCGTCGCTGAGGAGGTCTTCCGCTGGGAGCCGCGCGATATCTTCGTCGCGCCGAGCTGGATGCCGGTCAGCCACCGTGCCAAGGACGAAGCGGTCCTGTTCAGCTACTCCGACCGGCCCGTGCAGGAAAAGCTCGGCCTCTGGCGTGAGCAGCGCGGTAACGCCTAAGACGCTTGGCCCCATGGCGGCAGATGAGCCCCGCCGCGAGCGAGGCGCGCGGCGAGCCCTCGGTCCCCGGCGTCGAGGGCACCGGATGAAATACCGGCTACACCGTCCGCTTTCTGTTTTCGGCCGAGGCGCGCTACATTACCGGCCACCCTTGTGAGTGATGGCGGAGCCACGCTGGTGGGTCCCGCCAGATCACCCGACTAAGAACTGGGGAGGGGACTCGACGATGGCGCGGCTTCCTTACCTCGACAGGTCCGATCTGCTGCCCGAGCATCAGGACCTGCTGGCGCGAAATCTCAACCTATACCGGGTGCTCGCGCACAGCCCGCGCGCTGCCCGCGCGCTCAACACTCTGGCCCGGTACATCAGGGACGGCAGCCGCCTCGATCCACGCTTGCGGGAACTGGCCATTCTCCAAGTCAGCTACCTGACGCGTTCTGCCTGGGGCTTTTCACATCACATCAGAATTAGCCGAGAAGTTCATATTTCCGATGAGGAAATCCGGGCCATTGCCGACGAAACCGCCGGCCGTCCGACGAAGTTCGAACCCCTCGCGAAAGCTGTGTTACGCGCCGCGCGCGAGATGACGACGGGGATATCGGCCTCCGAGGACACCTTCGCCGAGTTGCGGGAACACCTCGACAGTGAGCGCCTTACAGACCTGATGGTCACGATCTCGTTTTACAACGGCCTTGTGCGGCTGCTCGAGACGATGCAGGTCGATGTCGAGGAGGATTATCTCCCCTATCTGAGTGAATTCCGACTGCCGAAAGCTTAGAGGCAGCGGGCCTCACCTGCTCGCCAATGCGCGTGCGAGCTGGCTGACTGCTTCCTGATGCTTCTCGTTCCTGATCTCGGCGAAGTTGCGGGCGATCTCGAGCAACATCCGCTGATGCGGCGTAATTTGTCGCGGACCCTCTTCTCCGATCCCCTCGTAAAAATAGGTAATCGGCGCACTTAACGCGCGGGCGATCTCGAACAATCTTCCGGCGGAAACGCGATTGATGCCGCGCTCGTATTTGTGGGCTTGTTGGTAGGTAACCCCGATCATTTCCGCGAGCTGCTGCTGCGTCAGGCCCAACATGATGCGGCGTTCGCGGATGCGGCTACCAACGTGATCATCAACTGCGGCGGTTGACCGCCCTCGCTTCGGTTTGGCCATGTTTTCCACCTGTGTGAGTATTCCTCCGATGTGCTGATCGTTGCCCGCTCTATATCCATTAACGCGATTAACGAAGGCAAATTCCGGCTGCTCAACCGAGCGGCCAGAATACCAGGATTAAGGGAACACCGAGAGCGATAACGATCAGCGATAGTGGTAATCCTAATTTCCAGTAATCCGCGAAGTGGTATCCGCCCGGGCCCATGACAAGGGTATTCGATGGATCGGGAGAGGTGCCGATCAGCGTGATCGAGCCGCCAAGCAATGAGGCAAAGCCGAGCGGCATCAGAAACTCGAAGGGCGATCGTTCGCGCGGCGCTTTGCACGCTGACCCGGCTGAGATGAGCGTATGGTCCTCCAGCATCAGCTCGGCATCATCCGGCCTCTTGATCATTCCCTGCCCACCGCTAACGCGTGGCGGACACGTGCGGTTCTCCGGCCCTTGACCGAACCGGTGGGATCGGTCCCGGGTCAGGCCAATGGCGACCGCAACATTATGCGGGAGGCGCTACTGCTGGCGCTCGCGGCATTGCTGGCGGGACGTGCCGGCATCGTGGATGCGATCGGCTATCTGCATCTGAGCGGCCTCTTCGTCTCCTATATGAGCGGCAACAGCACACAGCTCGCTGTGGCGCTCGGCCAAGGCAACCTTGGCGAGGCGGGAACGATCGCCGAGTTGATAGCGCTTTTTGTGCTCGGCGCTGCGGTCGGTCAGGTCCTCGCCGACCTCACCGGTAGTTGGCTCATGACCTGGGTACTCACGGGCGTCACGATATTGCTGGCAATCTCAGCGATGCTCGCCACAGCTGCCGAGCCGATGGTGTTCGCGATGGGGGCCCTAAATGCGTCGATGCACCGCGCGGGACGCATAGCGGTCAGTCTGACTTTTGTTACCGGGGCGCTGGTGCGCTTCGGACAGGGTTTGGGCCACGTCCTGACCGGGCGCACAACCGAATGGAACTGGCTGGCACAAGCGGTGCCTTGGTTCGGGCTTATCGCAGGGGCGACAATCGGCAGTGCCGTCTACATGCGGATCGGGGAAGCGGCGATCTGGGTCGGGGTCGTCCTAGCCGGCCTTCTCGCCGCTTGCTCCGCAGCTATGCGGCAGCCCGATTGATCACCGCGCCCTGCGGCGCTTGCCTCCGCTGGTCAGGCAGCGGCAAGCTGCGGAAGCTGGCAATCGAGAGGAAATCATGAGCGAACCGGTCGGCTTGGCGCGCGGCCTCACCAATTACGGCGATCCCGATTTCGCGCTGTACCTCCGGCGCTCGTTCGCGCGCTCGATGGGGTATTCGACAGATCTCCTGGCGCGGCCGGTGATCGGTATCGCCGACACGTTTTCCGGCTTCAACAATTGCCACCGGCACTTTCCCGAGCTGATCGAGGCGGTGAAACGTGGCGTGCTGGCGATGGGCGGGCTGCCGCTGACCTTTCCGACGATCTCCCTCGGCGAGGTGTTTCTAAGCCCCACGAGCCTCATGTTCCGCAATTTGATGGCGATGGACACCGAGGAGATGATCCGCGCTCAGCCGATGGATGCGGTCGTGCTTGTCGGCGGCTGCGACAAGACCGTGCCGGCGCAGTTGATGGGGGCGATTTCGGCCAACCGGCCGGCGATCGGGCTTGTCGCCGGGCCCATGCTGACCGCGCGCTGGCATGGCGAGCGGCTCGGCGCTTGCACCGATTGCCGGCGGTTTTGGGCCAAATATCGCGCCGGTGAGATCGAAACCGACGAGATCCGCGAGGTCGAGGGCAACCTCGCGACCACCGCCGGTACCTGCGCGGTGATGGGGACGGCGAGTACGATGGCTTCGATCGCCGAGGCGCTCGGCATGATATTGCCCGGTAGCGCAGCGATCCCCGCGGTCCATGCCGACCGGCTGCGCGCCGCCGAGGCGACCGGTCGCGCGGCGATGCAGCTCGCCCGCGACAAGCTCACGCCGGACCGCATCGTCACGCCGCAATCGGTTGAGAATGCGCTCCGGGTATTGATGGCGATCGGTGGCTCGACGAATGCGGTCCTGCACCTGACCGCAATCGCCGGGCGCGCCGGCATCGACCTCGACCTCGACCGGCTCAACCAGATCAGCGAGACGACGCCAGTTCTCGTCGACCTGAAGCCGACCGGCCCTCATTACATGGAGGATCTGTTCGCCGCCGGCGGGATCGGCGCCGTGTTGCGCGAACTAAAGCCGCTCCTGCATCTCGATTGCGTGACGGTGGCTGGCGAGAACTTAGCGGATCGACTCGTCGCGCCGGCGGGCCCGGTCGACCGCTCCGTGATCAGGCCATTGGCCGACCCGCTCCAGCCGAAAGGCGGGCTGGTTGCATTGTTCGGCTCATTGGCGCCCAAGGGCGCGATCTTCAAACGCTCGGCCGCCGACCCCAAGCTCTTCGAGAAGGAAGGCCGCGCCATCGTCTTCGCCTCGCTCGAAGACCTCTCGGCGCGCATCGACGATCCGGGGCTCGACGTGACGCCGGACGATTTCCTGGTATTGCAGAACGCCGGGCCGCTTAGCTCCTCCGGCATGCCCGAAGCCGGCTATTTGCCGATCCCGGGCAAATTGGCCCGCGCCGGGGTCAAGGACATGGTGCGCATCTCGGATGCGCGGATGAGCGGCACCGCTTACGGCTCGATCGTCTTGCACGTGACCCCCGACGCGGCGAGCGGCGGGCCGCTCGCGAAAGTCAGAAACGGCGACCGCATCCGCCTCTCGGTCAAGGAGCGACGCCTCGACCTGCTGGTCGCGCCGGAGGAACTGGCACGCCGCCCCGTCACGCCGCCGGCGGTTCCCGAGCGCGGCTATGCCCTGCTCTACCGCCGCGAAATCCTGCAAGCCGACAGGGGCTGCGACTTCAATTTCCTGCGCAGACGCCCGCTTGAGGACAGCGCCCAGTCTTAGCTCGGCGGTGCATCAGTTCAACGAGACGAGACATCGTGCGAGCTGCTCGCGCAGCATCTGGTGATCGAGTTGGCGGCCGATCAGCACCAGCCGGTTTGCCTCAGGGGCCTGCGCATCGCTCTCGTCCAGGGTGAAGCGTTGGCCGACGAGGTGGCATATGTATCGCCTGTCACTTTCCTTGAGCCACAGCACGCCTTTGGCGCGAAAAGACGTTGCCGGAAGCAGTTGCGTATGAAAATATCAGCTTCCGGCCCCGTATCGAACAATAGAGTGTGGCGTATGCCGCCGCATTGCGATACGAGCCGCAAGCCGTAGCCGAGATGCCGCCTAGCAACACCTCACCGGAGATCGTCTTGGCGCCGGCGCGGACGACGTTGGCAAACTCGGAGACGGCGAACAATGTTTTGCTGACGTAATTATCACTGATGTCATCTGTCAGCACGTCAGCGCTAAGCGCGTCGACCGCAACGAGCGAGCGGCTGATGTCGCTCATTTTTGCGACTCGGCGATGGGCGTCATCAGAACTTATCCCCTGAAACGCAGGCGGCTAATCTATTATCCAGGTTGAATGATGGGCAAGCTGCCTGCCCGCATCCAATGCCGCGGATTGAACCAGGCCCGATTATCTACTCACCGGTATTGGCCGGCGTTGGCCCGCTATTTAGAGCCGCGGCGGTCGCCTTGTCGGTTTGCGTGGATGCCCGGCACAGGCTTGACCTCGGGCCGGCGGTTCGCGGACCCGTGCGCCAAAACTTGGGAACATTTAGAGCACGCCGCGCGTTCTTTTTCAGTCTCAGGCTGCAGAGTGCAGGAGATGAGAAAGCGATCGGTCGTTTCCGGAATCGTCGGCGCTGGATTGCTGCTGACCACAGCAGCCGTCGCTGACCCTTACAATCCCGCCGATCGAGCGATCGGCGGCGGCTTAATGGGCGCTGGCACTGGGGCTATCATCGGCGCGATTGCCGGCGGCGGACGCGGCGCAGGCATTGGAGCTGCGGTGGGGGGCGGCCTGGGCGCGGTCACCGGAGCCGCTACGACACCGCCACGACCAAGAGCGTCATATCGCCACCACTACCACTACGTTCATCATCGTTATTATCGTTACGACTGAGCAGGACGGAAGGTCGCCGGGCCTCCTGAGCCGCGACCGTACACAGGCCTCGCATCGCGGAGGCCTCAATCGGTAAAGCCAGCTTGCTGGTGGTGTCGTTCGA
>JBARIB010000094.1:0-2075 GCA_049799535.1 Allostellaceae bacterium
GCGCTCCGACGAACGATCCCAAGCCAAGCGCTGGCGGGACCCGGCTAGGCGACCAAAGGCCGACCGAGAAACTCGGCGCTGGCCGTAACAAGCGAGCATGCCGACCGGCAACGGTAACAGGAGGAGATCGATGGACGAGAATGCCGTGAGGGACGTGGCGGGGAAGGTCAAGGACACGGCGCGAAAGGCTGGGGATTTGGCGGATAGCGCTTCTGACAAACTCGACCAGGGCAAGGCCATGTAGGAGGAAGCGAAGCCGAGCGCCGGGGATGCGCTGGGCAGAGCAACTTCCGTCGCGCGCGACGTATCCGTGGCCGGCACCCAGGCGGCCGCGCAGGCGGGCGAGATGATTCAAGATGTCGCCCGCAGGGTCGGGAACCAAGCCAGTCAAGCCGCGACAACTCTGTATGAACAGGGGGCTAGCGCCGGAGGGTACGTCAGTCGATTTGCGGCAGAACAGCCATGGACTGCGCTGCTCCTGGCCACGGCCGTTGGATATGGGCTCGCCTATTTGATCCACCGACCCCGAACCTGAAATCCCAAGCCCCCAATTACACTGGGGAAGCTGTCTTTGCTTCAAATGGACTGCTCCAAAAACCGCCGACGTTTAATGACTTGAGCTGATTCCTTGTGACTGGGGACGATGGGGGATTGGGATGGCCGGCAACCGGGTTTTTTTGACGGTGATAAGGACGGCGCGGTCGAGGTTCTCGTGAACGGCGAACCGCAGGATCCCGCGAGATTTATTGGACTTGCCCCCCTGATCCCTATTGCAGACGGCCCAAGTCAGCGGCAAGGTCACGGCCGAATGACCGGCCGTTCGGAGTGGATTTCAGGCGAGTACGACCGCTTTCACGCGGCGGCATATCCGCAAGGATCTAAAATCAAAACCGCAAAGGGTCGCAATCGCGACCCGCTGGGCTTCCCTATCTTTGCCCACTGTAATCCACGCGGCCCGGCGCAAATGACGAGTAGGGCCGTGCGAGAGGGATAGGATGGGATGACAACGTTCAACGGAGCGGTCCAGAACGCTGACAGCCGGCTCGAAGTTGGGTGGAAATTCCCGGACTTCGTGACGCTTGGCTGGTGGGTCAATCCCGCAGTGGGACTCATCGGTGCTCTGGTTCTCGGCGGCTATTTCTTGACAGCCACCCCGGTCGGAAAGGCGCCCGCCTCGATTGTCGTTGTGGAGGCGGCGCGGCCCACACCCCCTTCAGTGTCTGCTCAGCTCGCGCTCATTAGCGATACCTCCGCCGTTGCCCGTTCCAGTGCCGGGCCGGCCGAGGTGTTCGGCGCAGTGCTAGCGTTTGCGGGGGTTATGACCGGCGCGTGGCTCGGTGTGCGGCGCGCAAGGGCTTTGGACCCCGATCCAGAGACCCTCACAGGGAATGCCGGCAACGGCCGCCGAACGGAGACCTTCCATCAGCGTGTGCCCTCCTTGGGGCCGACGGAGCTGAACCATCGAGCCGCGGCGTGGGCGGCTGCTCGATAGTGGTGTAATCGCGCGTGCTATGGGACGTCATCGCCATCTTCTTATATTGAGAGATCTGCGGCCTACCTAACATCGCGCTGGTCGCGGAAACCGCGAGAGGATGCGATTTTCTGGCAGTCGGAACCCTGTCGTGGGAGCGATCGAAAGATGTAATTAGGGGCCGCTCATGGCAGCACCTCAGAAGCGCGAGCTTCTCGCTTTCCTCTTTTCGAACCTGCGGCTGAGAGGCAAAACGTTAGAGTCTTCCTTGCGTTCGCCCTTCGACCTGACGGTCAATCGGGCGGATCATTCGAGTTGGCTGGGGGACTAGGATTTCGAACCTAGACTGACGGAGTCGGAGACCGTCCTTGCCCCAGGGCTTCCGCCATTTTCAGCTACGCTGTTGCATCCGCGTCGCTGAGCTGTTCGACGGCCGAGGTCCGGACGCCGGAGAGACGGTGCTGGTGACGGCGGCATCTTTCCGGCCTCTCTGAACGCGAGGGCCCCACTGCTTCCGCAACGCGCCCCCGGCACACCAACATGTCGCTTGACCCGGAGAAGGAGCGATGCCGGGTTGGGCCAACAATTTGATCAGGGGTTGCTC
>JBARIB010000095.1:0-2113 GCA_049799535.1 Allostellaceae bacterium
TTTCAGGACCGAAGCGCGCATACTCGCCTCCGTAATCTGGAGAACTCGGACCCAAACACCATGTTGCAGCAAGCGATGGCCGTCATTGACGGGTGTCAATGCGCCTCTCCGCCGGCGCAATAAAAAGACATTGCTAGCGTAAGGCGGACGTTATGAAATTGCGAGTTTGCCTGATGTCCGCCGCCGTAGGAGGGATTGTCGCATCGGCAGCGATTCCCGCGGAGTTACCGAAAGAGGGGGCGTTTGACGCCAAAGTGATCCTCACGGGAAGACCGCTTCAATCGAACTCCGTCGGCAAGAAAGCCGGCGAAGCAGAGTTCGGCGCCTGGTCAGGGGATGGACCAGAGTCCGTCAGTATTCCCTTTCCGTCGATAAGAGTACACGTTCTCACTCTATATCAGTACATGAACGGTATGATCGAGAGCCACGGGTATGTTATCGACACCGATTCTGACGGCGACCAGATTGTATGGAAATCTGCGTCTGAGCCGCGACCGCCAAACGTTCCCACCGAACCGGGAACCAATCAGGCGATTTTCGGCACCGGCAAGTACGCGGGGATATCGGGGACCAACAAGTATATCTGCGAGCACAGCCAAAGCGCGTCAGGGGACACGGTGAGTTGCCGCGGCCAGATCACTTACAAGTTGCCGTGAAAGCGCTGCGCGCGCCGTTGATATCCGAGGGACATCGATCCGCGACCAAGACAGTCTGGTCTTCGGTATGGTTTGCAGTTCGAACGAGGAACCCACCACAAGCAACCGTCGTCGCACCGAAGGGCGAGCCCGTCTTGATAGGTATTGAGCCTAAACGGCTTCAAGGGCGATTCGCCGGAAGGCGCAATCTCATGAAGCTGCGGGCGTTACACTGGCGGCCGCGCGGCTGGTTTCCAAATGGCCCCGTGCTTCCAGCGCGCGCAAATCCTTCTTCGAGATTTTCCCCACTGGCGTCTTCGGCAAGTCGGAGCGGATTTCGAGCGCGCCGATCATCTAGTGCTTGCCGAGCTTGTATTTCAGGAAATCTTTCAGCGCCTCGAGGGTCAGCGGCGGCGCGCCGGCTTTCAGCTTGACGAAGGCTTTCGGCGTTTCGCCGCGATAGGCGTCGGGGACGCCGATGACGCTCGCCTCCTCGACCGACGGGTGCTGGTAGATCGCCTCCTCGATGTTGCGCGGATAAACGTTGTAGCCGCCGACGAGCAGCATGTCCTTGGTGCGGTTGACGATAAAAAGGTAGCCGTCCTCGTCCACAAAACCGACGTCGCCGGTGCGGAAGAAGCCGTCGCGCGTCATGGCGGCGGCGGTCGCTTCGCGATTTTTCCAGTAACCCTTCATCACGTTCGGGCCGCGCACGCAGATTTCGCCGCGCTGGCCGAGCGGGACCTCCTCATCCGGGTCGGCGACGTCGATGAACTTCATCTCGAGCCGGGGCACGGGAACGCCGCAAGCTCCCTCCTTCACGGGGCCCGGGTTCGGAGTGACCGTGCCGATCGAGGAGGTCTCGGTCATGCCCCAGCCCTCCCGGATGACCGAGCCGCCGAGCCGCTCGTAGCCATGCAGGAGCGCGACCGGCAGCGGCGCGCCGCCGGACGAGCAGCTTTTGAGCGACGAGAAGTCGATCCTCTCGGCGTTGGGCAGGTTCAGAAGCGCGACATGCATGGTCGGCACGCCGGGAAACCAGGTGATCTTCTTTGCGACGATGTCCCTGGCGACGGCGGCCGCGTCGAAGCGCGGGTGGAGCACGATCTCGGCGCCGAGGCGCAAGCCGAGCAGCATCACGACGGTCAGCGCATAGATGTGGAAGAGCGGCAGGACGCCGAGAACGCGCTCCTGACCTTCCTGCAGCATGGCCTCTTCGGATTGCGTCAGCGTTTCCATCACCTGCGCGCAGGCCGCCGTGAGGTTCGCGTGGGTCAGCATCGCCCCTTTCGGCGCGCCGGTCGTGCCGCCGGTATATTGGAGGACCGCGATGGCCTCGGCCGGGTCGCCGAGCGCCGGCGCCTCGTAGCGCCCATCGTTGTCGATGAGGTTGCGAAAAGGGATGCGGCGGCTGTCGTACGCGACTTCGGCGAGCATCCCGGCGGCCTTCATGTGCGCCTTGACGGGGTCGGGGGCGG
>JBARIB010000096.1:0-2172 GCA_049799535.1 Allostellaceae bacterium
GGTCAAGGAAAGGCTGCCGCGCCGCCATCCGAAGCAGCGCCTATGGCTCTTGCGGCAGTGGCGGATCGGAATGGGCTCGAGTTACGCACCTTAGGCGAGCGCCATTAGCAAATACAGAACTCGGCGAAATCTGTGCCGGTCAAATGCGGCGGCCGCCCCTTCGGAGCTTGAAAGGTCGAACTCCACGGCGCGAACGCCGAAATTTCGCGGCCATAGTTGTACAAGATGCGGCGATGACCGAAACTTTGCGTCAGTGCTAGGATTTCTGCTCCTCTTCGATCTCGACGGCACGCTGGTCGACAGCGTGCCGGATTTGCGCGCCGCTGTGAACGAAATGCTGCGGGAGCGAGGGCGCCGGCCATTGTCGTTGGGGGAGGTGAAACGCATGGTTGGCGACGGGGCGCCGGCTCTGGTGGCACGTGCACTGAAAGCAAGCGGCGCCGATCCTGACGAGGCGGCGGCACTGCCACGCTTTCTCGAGATCTACGAGGCGAACGCGACAGAGCTGACGCGCCCCTATCCCGGCGTCCCGGCGACTTTGAAGACGCTTCGTGAGCGCGGATATCGGACCGCGATCTGTACCAACAAACCGCAACGGGCGACGATTGCGGTATTGCAAGGGCTCGACCTCCTGACGCTCTTCGACGGGGTTGCCGGCGGCGACCGGTTTTCGGTCAAGAAGCCCGACCCCGGCCACCTCTTAGCTTTGATCGCCGAGCTTGGCGCCAGCCCCGGGAGGTCCGCGATGATCGGCGACAACGAAAACGATGCCGCAGCGGCTCGCGCGGCCGCGGTTCCGCTCGTGCTGATGCGCTACGGCTATGCTCGGGTCGACCCCAACAAACTGGCCGCGGACGCATTGCTCGATCGCTTCGTCGATTTGCCGCAAACTCTCGATCACCTCGGCCTCACTCCATAAGCCGCCAATGGATGCCGTGCCCGCTGATTTCAGCAAGATCGACCGTAAGGGACCCGAATTTGCCGTCGAACGGTAAACAGAGCGGAACCGGCAGGTCGTCTGGCAGCAGCTGTGCGAACCAGAACTCGCCGTGATCAACCCCTTGGCCCCGGGAAGCGATAATTGACCGGAAACCATCCAATCCTGCGCGGCAAGATCTGCAGAGTTGGCTCGGACCGGCAAAGTCGGGTAACGGATCCGGCTCGCGGTCTGTGAAGCTCAGATCATAGCAGCCGCGGCCGTCTAGAACGGCTCGGGTGAGCAATCATGAGCTGCGGCGCGCGAGATGGCGCGCCAACAAGAGGTATGCGGACATCTGGTCGATGGTGCCGAGTATCTGCGCCGGCGTAACCGGCGTGAGCTGTTGAGCCCAGTCTCGGCATGCCTTCACCGTGACCATGCCGTCGGCGCTATAAATCAATGCGGGTGCGCAGTATCGGCGCCGCACCGATGCCTTCGGCGTGGGAGGCTTTCGGCAGCAGAACACCCGCGAGATCCTTCCGTGCACTTCAAGCGTGCCGAGCGGATCGACTAATAAGTCGGCGAGCCCGCGTGCCTCAGCGCCGGCCGATATCGAATAGCCCTTGCGCGATAGGTTAACAAATGCGGCCCGGGCCCGCCAGACACCTCAACCACAGCAGGATCGGATCCGGTTTCTTGACGCGTGTCGGTTCGCTGTCGCATACGATAGCAAGCGCCGACAAAAAGACCGTCAAACATATGCCGACGCGGCAAGGGCGGGTCAGAGCCAAGCCACACCAGCTTGCCGTCTCGCGGCGGCTTGACACGTAATCCGTGGGAACCGTTAAATGCCAGGGGACCGAGGCGGGCGCGTAGCTCAGCGGGAGAGCACACCCTTCACACGGGTGGGGTCACAGGTTCAATCCCTGTCGCGCCCACCAGCCTTTCCGCCATATTTCCTGCGGATGCTGGTGTCGCCGCCCCCGAAATGACGGAACCTGAGGTGAACGGTCCCGCCCTCTTGGGCCGGCCTGGTCACGGTTTCCGTATCGAGCGTCCACAGCGGATAGGACGTCGTCACGACATCGTGTTCTGCCCGCCAGCGTTCCGTGCTTGTGGCTGCTTGGGATCAGCCTCAGCGGCCCGTTGATCGGCATGACTTCATCCATGAACTCGGCGATATTCATCGCGCGAGGCTCGGGCATACCGTCGCCGCGCACCCAGGTGCCGTAATCCTGGTGCCACTGCCAGAC
>JBARIB010000097.1:0-2641 GCA_049799535.1 Allostellaceae bacterium
CGCTGTGGCGGCGCAGCGGCCTTGGGCGCGGCGCGCTCGAGAGGCTTGCCGAGGCCGACGCCTTCCGCTCGCTCGGGCTCGATCGCCGGCGTGCGCTGTGGGCCTTGAAGGCACTGGGCGAGCCGCCATTGCCGCTTTTTGCACAAGCATCCCCGCGGCCTATTGAGGGGAGAGGGAAGAGTGAGGCGGGCCTATCCAGCGAAGTACGCGCGATGGTGCTATTGCCGGAAATGCCGCTGGGCGAGCATGTCGTCGAGGATTATGCGAGCTTGGGTCTCACCTTGAAGCGGCACCCGCTTGCCTTTCTGCGATCCGAGCTTACCCGCGAGGGCCTGGTCACCGCCGCGGAACTCGCGCATCTGCCGGTCGACCGGCGGCTCGCGATCGCCGGGATTGTATTGATCCGGCAGCGTCCGGGCAGCGCCAACGGCGTTGTCTTCATCACGATCGAGGACGAAACCGGGATTGCCAATCTGATCCTCTGGCCTGCCATCATCGAGCGCTTCCGCCGTGCCGCGCTCGGCGCCACGCTGCTGCGCTGCACCGGCAAATTACAGCGCGAGGAAAGCGTCATCCATGTCGTCGCCGAACGGCTCGAAGACATGACCTCGCGGCTCAATACTTTGCGCGACCGCACCGGCGAGGCTGAGTTTTGGCCGGCGGCAAAACCGCCTTTCGCCTCGCCCGCGAAGCCGCCCGGCTATGATCCCCGCGACATCGTGATCGCCAGCCGCAATTTCCGCTAGCCGATGCAAACCGCCCCACTTTGCCCGATCACTGGCCTCCCGGCCACGCGCCGCATCCAGCCGATCAGCGCGGGGTTGATCATCGGATTATGGCGAGGCGCCTTTGGGGTAGCGACCGAGCGGCAGCTCAGCGGCATCGAGCATTTTGGGCTATGGGAGTCGCCATGCGGGCTCGCCTTCTTCGAGCCGATGCTGGCGGGCGACGCCGTGTTTTACCGCGAGCTGCATCGCCACTGGGACTTCCAACGCGTATTAGCTGCTTCCGGCCAGGCGAGACCGGAGTTCAAACGCATTGCGGAGATCGTTCGACCGGGAGAGAAGGTCCTCGACGTGGGCTGTGGCGAAGGTGGGCTCGCGCGTCATCTGCCGCAAGCGACCTATCTCGGACTCGATCCGAATTTTACCCCGGCGGCGGAGGGGCCCGATGTCCGGAACGAAACAATTGCGCAGCATGCTGCAGATCACCCCAGCGAGTATGATGGCGTCTGTGCGTTCCACGTCATCGAGCACGTCTCCGACCCGCTGGGGTTTGCTTGCGATCTGGTAAAATGCATTGGACCTGGCGGGCGCCTCTACATTTCGGTCCCAATCCGGAGTTCCCCGATAACCGACATTCCGAACTTCGTGCTGAATGCGCCCCCCAATCACCTGAGCTGGTGGAACGAGGATGCCTTGCGTGCGCTGGCCGCTCGTCTTGAGCTGGTAGTCGAGGCGCTTGAGACGCTGCCGTTCTGGCCCTGCGATAGCATAATCTATTGGATGGGCCGCCTCGCTCCCAAGCTAACTGGGGAGCGTTATTTTCGCGCCCATTGGACCTGGTATTGCGCGCTTGCTTGGAGCTGGCTCGGCGCCCGCCTCTGCAATTCGCTGCTCCGCATCCCGCTATCGGCGGAATCTTCTGGACTGCTCCTCGTAGCCCGCAAGCCGCAGTGATTGCATCGATCGCTGCCGCCGTCGCGGTGTTCTACTCCCTCTCGTCGCTCGCCTTGGCGCTGCTTTTCATCTTGCGGCTGCGAATTCCTGGAGATCCGCCGTTGGTACCCGTCACCTTGGTGCTGCCGGCCACCGGCGCGCTCGCCGGGATTGAGGATTTGCTCGACGCCTTGTCCGACCAATCGCTCCGGCCTCATCGGTTGATCGTCGCGGTCGAGTCTGTAATAGATCCGGCGCACTCGCGCGTCGTGGCGCTCGCCGAACTATATCCGCAGCTGAATATTGAACTGATCATCGCCGGCCTTTCTTCGCTGCGCAGCCAGAAATGCACCAACCTTCTCGCCGCTTTAGCTTATTTGCGCCCCGACGATGCTTATGTCGTGCTGCTCGATGCCGATATCCGGCCGCAGCCGTGGTGGCTGTCGAGCTTGGTCGGGCCCTTGGCCGCGGGGCGGGCCGATCTCGTCAACGGCTATCGCTGGCAAGTGCCGCAAGCGCTCACCCCGACCATCACACTCGTCGCGGCGATAGATCGGACGATTGCCGTGCTACCGCGTCTTCCCCGGCTCAGAACGATATGGGGCGGCTCTCTCGCCCTCAGCCGTCACGCAATCGACACCCTGGATCTGCAGACCACGATCGGGCGAGCCCTGACCGAGGATCTGCCGATCGGCGACCGCGCCGCACAGACCGGCCTCAGGGTACTGACGCGGCGAGCGGTGCGGGTGCCGACCCCGCTGGACGGCCGCTTTCGCGACCTCTGGCGCTTTGGGCGCCGCCAATACCAGCTGATCCGGCTCTACCGCCCCGGCCTGTGGTCCTTCGCGGCCTTTGTCGTCACCTCAGATCTGATCGCTCGTCTGGTCCTTTTCTCGGCCCTGATCGCGGCCGCGACCGGCGCATCGGAGCTCGCCTTGCCGACCATACTGGCCATCGCGTGCCTGGGCTCGATCGCGACCGAG
>JBARIB010000098.1:0-6335 GCA_049799535.1 Allostellaceae bacterium
ACAAGGATCCACACTGGTACGAGAAGAACATCATGGGCTCCGGCCCATTCAAATTTGCGGGGTATGAGGTCGGTCAGTCAATCAAGGGGGTGCGCAACCCCGATTACTACCACAAGGGACTGCCGTATCTCGATGGGTTTGTCGGGATTTACGCGCCGAAACAAGCGGTACAGCTCGACGCGATCCGGGCCGACCGGGCAGCAACCGAGTTCCGCGGCTACCCGCCCTCCGCGATGGACCAGCTGAAGCAGGAGCTTGGCGACAAAATCGTGGTGCAGCAGAGCGACTGGAATTGCGGCGCCGCTGTCTGGTTCAACCACCAGAAAAAGCCGTTTGACGACGTGCGGGTACGCCGCGCCTTGACGTTGGCAATCGACCGCTGGGGCAGCGCGCCCTCGCTGTCGAAGATTGCCGTCGTGCACACGGTCGGCAGCATCGCTTTCCCCGGGTCGCCGTTAGCGCCCTCCAAGGCCGAGCTCGAAAAGATCGCCGGATTCTGGCCGGACATCGAGAAGTCGCGGGCTGAGGCGCGCCGCCTTTTAAAGGAGGCCGGCCAGGAAGGCCTCAGCTTCGAGCTGTTGAACCGCAACGTCGACCAGCCGTACAAATACAATGGGACTTGGCTGGTCGATCAATGGAGCAAGATCGGGGTCAACGTTACGCAGCGAGTGGTGCCCACCGGGCCATGGTTTGCCACGCTCCGGAGCGGCGATTTCGGGGTCGGGCTGGCCGGCAATTGCCACGGCATCGTCAACCCGCCGATCGATGTCGAGACCTATCTGCCGAAATCGGTCAGCGCGGCGAATTACGGCTATTACGAGGATCCGCAGGAGCTCGACATCTACGAAAAGATGCTGCGCGAGACCGACCTAACCAAGCAGCGCGCCTTGATGTATCAGTATGCCAAGCGGGTGATGGACGACGAGGCGCATATCGCCTTTTTGCTATGGTGGAACCGGTTGGTGCCGCTGAGGTCCTACGTCCATGGCTGGAAGATCGGTCCGAGCCACTATCTCAATCAGGATCTGGGGACAATCTGGCTCGATCCGCCGCATTGCGGGGAGTGCACGGACCAACCGAAACCGGCGGGATAACGAGGCTGCTCGAGGTCCCGGCGGCCACCCCGGTCCGTCGCGCACACTGCCGGCGGCCGGTGAAGCAAGGAAGGATGGGGTGAAAACGCGGTTGTCTCGGGCGATAATCTTGAGTCTCTCGCTCGCGGCGAGTGTGCCGGCGGCTGCCCAGGAGGAGGGCGCCAGATATGGCGGCACCCTGACTTACATGATCCCCGCGGATGCGCCGCCGAGCTTCGATGGACACCGCGAGAGCACCTATGCGACCGTGCACTCGGCCGCGCCGTTCTACAGCGTCTTGATCCGGGTCGACCCACACAACCCGTCTGCGACCACCAACTTCGTCTGCGATCTGTGCACTCAGATGCCGAAGCCGACGGATGACGGCAAGACCTGGACTTTCAACAATCGGTCGGACGTCAAATTCCACGATGGCACGCCGTTGACGGCCGCCGACGTGGCGGCGAGCTTCAACGAGATCGCCTTTCCGCCGAAGGGCGTGTTGAGCGCACGCTCTAGCAATTACCTGATGATCGACAGGATCGAAGCGCCCGACCCGAGGACGGTCGTCTTTCAACTGAAGTTCGCAACCAGCGCATTTCTGCCGGCCATAGCCGACCCCTTCAACTGGATCTATGAAAAGCAGATCCTCGACAAGGATCCGCACTGGTACGAGAAGAACATTATGGGGTCCGGGCCATTCAAATTCGTTGGCTACGAGACCGGCCAGCAGATCAAGGGCGTGAGAAACCCCGACTACTATCATAAAGGATTGCCGTATCTTGACGGCTTCGTTGGTATCTACGCGGCGAAGCAAGCTGTGCAGGTTGATGCAATCCGGGCCGATCGGGCGGCAATCGAGTTCCGCGGCTACCCGCCTTCTGCGGTCGATCAGCTGAGGCAAGAGCTCGATGACAAGATCAAGGTGCAGGAGAGTGTCTGGAACGTCGCCAGCGCTGTGACCCCCAACCACATGCGAAAGCCGTTCGACGACCCGCGAGTGCGCCGGGCGCTAAGCCTTGCAATCGATCGCTGGGGGGAAGCGTCGGCATTGTCGAAAATCGCGATCGTCAAGACCGTCGGCAGCATCGTCTTTCCCGGCTCGCCGCTTGCGCCCTCAAAGGCGGAGTTAGAAGAGATCGCCGGCTTTTGGCCCGACATCGAGAAATCGCGGGCCGAGGCGCGGCGGCTGTTGAAAGAGGCCGGGGCCGAGGGGCTCAGCTTCCAACTGCTTAACCGCAATGTCGACCAGCCGTACAAATATGTCGCGACTTGGCTGATCGACCAGTGGAGCAAGATCGGGCTGCACGTGACGCAGCGCGTGCTTCCGACCGGCCCATGGTTCGATGCGATGCGCCGGGGCGACTTCGAAGTCGTTCTCGAAGCGCCGGGCCATGGAATGGTCAACCCGCTTCTCGACGTGCAGAAAATCCTGCCCGCCTCTTTCGACTCCGAGAATTACGGCCACTATGAGGATGCGGCGGCGGTCGATCGCTACGAAAAGATGTTGCACGAGACCGACCTCGATAAACAGCGCGCCCTGATGTACGATTTTGAAAAATACATGATGGATGCCGAGGCGCACGTAATCTGGATACTGTGGTGGCACCGGATCGTCCCCTATCGGTCTTACGTGAATGGTTGGGAGATTAGCCCGACCCACTTCATCAATCAGGATCTGTCGACGATCTGGCTCTCACCGCCTCATTGCGGAAGATGCGGATCAGAACCGAGCCCGGCGGGATAGAACCGAGGGAACGCTCTGAGTAGAGGCGATGTATCGATATATTGTGAAGCGGCTACTGCTGGTGGTCCCGACATTGATCGGAGCGGCGGCGCTCGTGTTTTTTATGATGCGCCTGATCCCCGGCGACATTTGCCTGGTGCGCCTCGGTTCCGGCGGCACCAGCTTCACCGAGCAGGCGTTGGCCGAATGCCATGCCGAGATCGGGCTCGATCGACCGATTTGGGTCCAATTCGTCGATTTCGTCTGGGGGTTTGCGCACCTCGATCTCGGGATCTCGATGTGGTCGGGGAAGCCTGTCATTGCCGAGATCGCCGCGCGTTTTCCGGTTTCGCTCGAGATCGCGATCCTCGCCACCGTCATCGCTGTCATCATCGCGATCCCGCTCGGCACCATCTCGGCGTTGCGCCAGAACAGCTGGACCGATCTGTTCGTGCGAACCTTTGCGATTGCCGGCATCGCGACACCGTCGTTCTGGCTGGGCATCATGTCGCTGCTCATCGTTCTCGACCTCACTCAGATCCTCATCGGGCAGCCGTGGATGCCGTCGATCAATTACGTCCCGTTGTGGCGGGACCCGATCCAAAATCTGACCATCGTGATCTTGCCGGCGGTTACCGTCGGCTATCGCTATTCCGCGGTCGTGATGCGGATGACCCGATCGGCCATGCTTGAGGTGCTGCGTGAGGATTATATCCGCACTGCGCGTGCGAAGGGCCTGATCCAACGCCTCATCATCAATCGCCACGCGCTGAAGAATGCGATGTTGCCGGTCGTCACGGTGATCGGTATCGAGTTTGCCTTTCTGATCGGCGGCCTTGTCATTACCGAGCAGGTGTTCAACCTGAACGGGGTCGGCCGCCTTTTGGTCCAGGCAGTCCAGAACCAGGATTACACACTGACGCAAGGGCTGGTCATGCTGACCGTGACGATCTTCGTCTTGACCAACCTGGTCATCGATGTGTTTTACGCGTGGCTCGATCCGCGCATTCGCTTCGCCTGAGGGAACCCGCCATGACGATGGCCGCGCCCGACCCTGCCTTCACCGCCGCCTTTGACGAAGTCGCGGCGCTGCGCCGCTCGTTTTCCGAAAGGGTGTGGAGGTTCGTCCGCCATGAGACGCTCGGCACGATCGGCGTGTTTCTGGTGGCGATCGTCGCGATCGCCGGGATTGGAGCGGACTGGATCGCGCCTTATCCTCCGACCGCAAACGATTTCGCGGCGATGACCGAGGCGCCGAGCTGGGCGCACTGGCTCGGCACCGACCAGTTCGGACGCGATCTGCTGTCGCGGATCATCTTTGGTGCCCGCACCGCGCTGATCGTCGGCCTCTCCACGGCGGCCCTCGGCGGCTTCAGCGGCCTGGTTCTGGGTGTCGGCAGCGCCTATTTCGGTGGGCGGCTCGACCTTTTCATCCAGCGCGTGCTCGATGTGCTGATGGCGTTTCCGTTGATCATCATGGCGCTGGCGGTGGTGTCGATTTTCGGCACCGGCGTCCAAAACGTAATTATCGCGATCACGATCCCGCTGATCCCCCGCTGCGCCCGCGTCGTGCGCTCGACTGCCCTCTCCATCCGCGAGGTTCCGTATGTCGATGCCGCGCGCGCTTGCGGCTTTGGCCATCTGCGCATCATCCTGCGCCACATGGTCCCAAACGTGGTGGCGCCGTTCCTGATCATGCTGACGGCGTTTGTCGGTCAGGCGATCCTGACCGAGGCCGGGCTGTCCTATCTCGGGCTTGGCGTGCAGGAGCCGGTGCCAGCCTGGGGGCTGATGCTGCAGGGCGGCGCCGAGGAATATGCGACGACGGCGCCGTGGATCGCGATCTTCCCGGGCCTCGCGATCATGCTGACCGTATTCGGCGTCAACATCTTCGGCGACGCGCTGCGCGACGTGCTCGACCCGAAACTGCGCGACCGCTGAACCTTACGCGGCGACTTCTTCCGCCAGCGGAACGCGCTCGACCCGCTGCGCCTGCAGCGCGGGAAGCACCTCGCGAGCAAAGCGCCGGATCTGCTCCATAAACATCTCGTGCGGCAAGACCCCGCGATTGAGGCTGATCTGTACATTATCGGCGCCGGCGCTTTCTGCCGCCTCGATGATCCGCTCGGTGACCTCGGCCGCGGTGCCCCAAGGGATCTGCTCAGCTTGCCGCTCGACATCGGCCATCGTCAGACCGCGAAAGTCCTCGCGGGCGAATTCTGCGGCGCGGCGGTTTTCCGGGCTTACATAGTCGGTCGACGCGGCGCTCGAATAGCCGGTCTGGCGCTGCAAATCGGTCTCCGTGAAGTTGCCGTGGCTGAACAAGGTGCGATTGAAGTAGAGGTGGTAAGGGCCCATTTCGCGGACCGCCTTGGCCTTGCTGTCGGCGACATAGGCGCTGATGCCCAGAGATAGATGGTTCGGCGTGATCTGGTGGCCGGCTCGCGCGAGGCAGCGGGCGTAATAGCGGATGATGTCGTCGCGCAAGCCGCGCGAGCGGCCGAGCCCGGGAGTGATCGGCAGGTCGTGCTTGGCGGCGAACTCGATCGACTCCTTGCTGCCGACAATTGGCATCCAGATCGGCGGATGTGGCCGCTGCAATGGCCGGGGCCAGAGAGCGACGTCCCTGTAGGACCAGAATTCGCCCTCATAGGAGAATATTTCCTCGCTCCATGCCTTGCGGATGATGGCAAAGGCTTCGTCGAAGCGGGCGCGCGACTGCGACAACGGTACGTTGTGGACCTGGTATTCGCGCGGGATACCGCGCGCAAAACCGGAAATGAGCCGCCCATTGGACATGCAGTCCAGCATGGCCAGCTCTTCGGCCAACCGCAGCGGCTGGTGCAACGGCAACAAATTGCCGTAGATCAGCAATTTGAGGTGTTTTGTCCGTTGCGCCGCCGCGGCCGCCAGTAGGTTGGGTGAGTTCATCAGCCCATAGGGCGAGCAGTGGTGCTCGTTGAACCCGACCCCGTCATAGCCCCGCCGATCGAGCTCCTCCCAGGCTTCGAGGTGCTCGGAATAGGTGCGCGCCGCGACCTCCGGCTTGAAATATTTCTTCGGCAGCGGGTAGGGCAGCTCGTTGCCGATCTTCAGGTGTTCAAGCTGTTCGCCGTAAGCCAAGAGATCGAATACAAAGACTTTCATGCAACTGCCACCTCTGTCGATCGGGCCGAAACCGAGCAGCCAACCATGGCCAAGATGGTGGAATCCCGCAACCCGGAAGTGCGTTTGCTTGCCGGAGCTTGCCTGCGAGGACCATGTTGTGACAACCAGAAGGTGGGCAAATCTAGGATGACGGAGTGAAGCCGCGATGGCGCGCTATGATTTCGACATGTTCACGATTGGCGCCGGGTCCGGCGGCGTCGCCAGCTCGCGTCGCGCCGGCAGCTACGGCGCGCGCGTCGCGATCTGCGAAGAGAGCCGGGTCGGGGGCACATGCGTGATCCGCGGCTGCGTGCCGAAGAAGCTCCTGGTCTATGGTTCGCAATTCGCTGATGCGTTTAGCGACGCCACGGGTTTCGGCTGGACGGTAC
>JBARIB010000099.1:0-2089 GCA_049799535.1 Allostellaceae bacterium
GACACGGCACGAAAAATGCCGCCGATAAAAAACAGCCAGCCGATAAAGATTTCGATCGCCAATGTCGCGATATTGGGCACCGCGATCGCCAGAAAACCCAGGATCATCATGACGATCCCCTGCGCAAGAAATAATCTCCAATGCGCGTGGATTGCCGATGCCAACTGGCGCCGCATGCCTTCGAGACCGGTCATGTCGTTCATTTGCCAACCCGTGGAGAATGCCCCTGCTGCTTGGATTATAAAGGCGGCATGCTCCCGGCGGCCATCGCAAGCTGTACGGCGATGCCTGCTCGGGAGAATCGAGGCAGTTCTACAGGGCTAAGCTGGCCATCGGATTCGCCTCTATGCCAGTGTTTCAGCAACAGCCGGATTACGGACCCGGCGCGCAGTAGGAAATGCAAGCGATCAGATGCACAGATACGATTGCTCTACCGTCATGGCCGAGCGTGACCATGCCCGACCCGGGCATGACGGTGTCTCGAGATAGGCGTCTGATTTGACGCCGCAGAAGCGGATCGGCGAGCCGATCCTAACGGCCGACCAGATTACGCTCGCCTTTGGCGGAGTCACCGCTCTCAATGCGATCAGCGTCGAGATCCGGCGCTCCGAGGTTCTCGCGATAATCGGGCCAAACGGCGCCGGCAAGACCTCGATGCTCAACGTCATCAATGGCTTCTATCACCCGCAGGCGGGCACGATCACCTGGAAGGGCGAGACCCGCCGACGGATGCGCCCCTATCAGGCGGCCGCGCAAGGCATTGCCCGCACCTTCCAAAACGTCGCGCTCTTCAAAGGAATGACGACGCTCGACAACATCATGACGGGGCGGCTGTTGCGGATGCGCCGCAATTTTCTGTGGCAGGCGATCCATATCGGCCCCGCAGAACAAGAGGAGCTCGCACACCGCGCCCATGTCGAGCGCATCATCGATTTTCTCGAAATTCAGGCGATCCGCAAAACGCCCGTGGGGAGGCTGCCCTACGGGCTGCAAAAGCGTGTCGAACTCGGCCGCGCATTGGCGATGGAACCGGAGCTGCTTTTGCTCGACGAGCCGATGGCGGGCATGAATCTCGAGGAGAAGGAGGACATGTGCCGGTTCATCCTCGACGTCAACGACGAGTTCGGCACGACGATCGCATTGATCGAGCACGATATGGGGGTCGTGATGGACATTTCGGACCGCGTCGTCGTGCTCGATTACGGCCGCAAGATCGCCGACGGCCTGCCCGACGAGGTACGCGCCAACCCCGAAGTCATCGCTGCCTATCTCGGCGAGGCGCCAGGGTAAAGGGGTAGGCAATGGACCTCCTTGCCGCCGTCTTCCTGACCCCGTTCGCCAATATGTGGGACAACCCGGAATTCGTGCTCGAGGTCGTCATCGGCGGCCTGTTGAGCGGGGTCATGTATTCCCTCGTCGCACTTGGCTTCGTCTTGATCTTCAAGGCGTCGGGCGTCTTCAACTTCGCCCAGGGCACGATGGTGCTGTTCGCCGCCCTGACCTTTGTCGGGATGATCGAGCGCGGCGTGCCGATCTGGGGCGCCTTCGTCATCGCCGCCGCGGTCATGGTCCTGTTCGCCGCCGCCGTCGAACGATTGATGCTGCGGCCGCTCGTCAATCAGGAGCCGATTATCCTGTTCATGGCGACGATCGGCCTCGCGTTCTTTCTCGACGGGTTCGGCCAGCTCGTCTGGGGCGCCGATGTGCATCCGCTCGATATCGGCATCCCGAAGGCACCGCTGATTTTCGGGGGGATACTCGTCAACGAGTTCGATTTGGTCGCCGCGGTGGTCGCCGGATCGCTGGTCGCCGCGCTCGCCCTTCTCTTCCAGCGGACGGACATCGGGCGCGCGCTCCGCGCAGTGGCGGACGACCATCAGGCGGCCCAATCGGTCGGCATTCCGCTCAACACGATCTGGGTTATCGTCTGGTCGGTCGCGGGCATAGTCGGGCTCGTCGCCGGCATCATGTGGGGCAGCAATCTGGGCGTGCAGTTCTCGCTCTCGCTGGTGGCGCTGAAGGCGCTCCCGGTACTGATGCTCGGCGGCTTCACCTCGGTGCCGGGCGCCATTGTCGGCGGCCTGATCGT
>JBARIB010000100.1:0-8858 GCA_049799535.1 Allostellaceae bacterium
ACGACGAGGAGGGCGGGTCACTTACCGGCGACCACACGTACAGCCGGTTCAACCCGTCGGCCGGCCTGACGTGGAAAGTTCGACCCGAGCTCTCTCTTTACGCCAGCTACGCCGAAGCGAACCGGGCACCGACCCCGGCCGAGCTCAGCTGCGCCAGCGCCGCCAGCCCCTGTAGCCTCGCCAATTTCTTCGTCGGCGACCCAAATTTGCAGCAGGTCGTAGCGCACACCGTCGAGGCAGGAGTGCGCGGCCACTTCGCGCCTTTCTCGGGCGCCACCCTGTCGTCCGAACTCGCTTTCTATCACACTACCCTCGACAACGACATTCAGGCGGTCAACAGCCAGATTCAAGGACGGTCCTTTTTCCGGAATGTCGGCTCGACCCTGCGACAGGGAGTCGATCTCAAGCTTCAGTTGAAGACCGATCGTCTGCTCGCCTGGGCCGCTTATTCCTATATCGACGCCGCCTTTCTGACCGGATTTACCGCATCGAGCGAGAACAACCCCGGCGCCGATGCCGATGGCAACATCCAGATCCGGCCCGGTGACCGGCTACCGGGCATTCCGACCAATCTGTTCAAGCTCGGTGTCGACTACAAGGCAACCGACAAGTGGACGGTCGGCGGCGCCGGGATCGTCGCCAGTGGCCAGTTCCTGTTTGGCGACGAGGCCAATCTGCTGCCCAAGACACCGCCCTATTTCGCGCTTAACCTCCATACGAGCTATCAGGTCACCAAGAACATGCAGCTATTCGCGCTGCTCGAAAACGTCTTCAACGCGACGTACTATACCTTCGGAACCTTATCGCCGACCTCGTCGGTGCCGATCGCTCAGGCACCGGGTGCCACCAATCCGCGCGCCTACGCCTCGGCCGCCCCGATCGCGGTCACCGCCGGCATCCGTGTGACGTTCTGATCGTTGCCGCGGCTGGTGGTGACAAGGATCGACGCCCTGCCGGCGATCGCGACCTATTACATGCTCCGCAACCGCATGTCCTCGGGCTTGACGATGGGCGGCGTCAAAGGCTGAAATTCGGCGGCCCAGCGCCGCGCTAGTTTGGCCCGCTGTTGGCCGGATTATCCGGCCATGAGCATCCTTCAAATGCTCCACGGTCTCTTAAGACTTAGAGTGCCGGGGCAAATCTGGCCGAGGGCGTAAGCTTACGCGGTGCAAGCTTCCCGAAAATCGCCTCAATGCTATGGTGATGTTCTGGCCCATGAGCGCCACGGCGATGCATGACCCGACGACGCAACCTCCTGTTTCAACTTGCGCCAGCCTCCGACTGGCCAGGATTTCCGCGGTGTAGATCAGCTCGCCTCCTGTCTTTCTTCAGCATTATCAGCAGGCGGGCATTATGACTTGCCGAATGATCGGCGGGCTGCTTGGGGCGGTTACCGTGGCGGTTACCGTGGCGCTCGCCGCGTTGGCAGGGTCGGCTTGGGCCGATCTCGCCGTCACCGCCAAGGACAGCCACAGCACCAATGTCGACGGCGTCGCCGGCCCGACCAAAGATCCGCCGCCCGACACCGCGTCGATCATCGATGTCGCGCAACATCCGGCCAAGGTGGTGACGATCGTCGCGGCGCCCGCCAGCGTCATCGAGGCGCGTCCCTCAATCCGGATCGTTGCCGCCGCGCCAAAACTCGACCCCGGCGCGCCTGCTGCGATCTGCACCTCCCGGACTTAAGATGGCCCGCGCAACCCGTCTGCTTGTTGTTTTCCTTTCCGCACTGGTGTTGGTCGCCGGAGCCTATAGCGCTTATTGGTTTGTCGTCGCCGGGCAGATAAGGGATGGCCTCGTCACCTGGGCGGAGTCTGTGCGCGAAGACAAGATCCATGTCTCCTGGCAGAATTTTCGCGTCGGTGGCTTCCCGGCCGGGTTCCAGGTCGAGCTCGACACGGCGGCGTTGCGTGATAACGCGGTCACCCCTTCGCCCGAGTTCCGCATTCCGGCGCTCTCTGGCTTCGCCCACCCGTGGAATTTGAGGAACTGGCATCTCGTCGCCGCCAACGGGTTTACCGCCGACATTGCCGGCGCGGACGAACGGAGCCCGGCCAAGCTTGCCGCCCGAGCCGCCAACGGGGCCGTCGCGTTCGAGGCGGACGGGGGCTGGAAGCTGCAGCTGACGCTGCAGGATGCCGCAGTCGAAGCAGGCAGCCAGATTCGGGTCGAGTCAGCCGATGCCGCAATCACCGCGCCGCCGAAGCCGCCGGGCGCGACCAGCAAGCCCACCTTGACGCTCGCAGTTGATGCACGGGACGTGGGTCTTCCCGTCGCCGTCGGCCCGTTGGGCGTGACGATCGACGAGCTGGACTTTGCCGCCACGGTCAAGGGCGCCGTCCCGAGCGGCAAACTCGCCGACGCGTTTGCCGCCTGGCGTGACGCCGGCGGCACGATCGAACTGGACCGTCTTCGACTAAAATGGGGCCCGCTCGGCGCCGCGGCCGCGGGCACCATTGGCCTCGACCAGGAATTACAGCCGGTCGCCGCCCTCAACGGGGCGATCCAGGGCTACAACCAGATCCTGACGGCGCTTGTCGAAAAGGGCCAAATGCGCGCCACCGATGCCGGATTGGCGCGGATCGCACTGAATTTTCTCGCCAAGACCGGGCCTGAAGGCAAGCCGGAGATCAGGACCGGGTTCAGGATTCAGGACGGACAGATGTTTCTGGGCCCGGCAAAGCTGGGCAAAGCGCCGCACCTGGCCTGGGAATAGCCGATCTTTGGCCCGCTCAGGCTTGTTTTGCTTCGATGATGGAGCGCCGGATCGCTCTCGTGCGGGTGAAAAGCTCCTGCAATTTGTCGCCTTCGCCCCAGCGGATGGCGCGCTGCAATGCGGTCAGGTCCTCGGTGAATCGTTGCAGGATCTCGAGCACGGCTTCGCGATTGTTGAGGAAAATATCACGCCACATCACCGGATCGGAGGCAGCGATGCGGGTAAAGTCACGGAACCCGCTGGCCGAGAATTCGATCACCTCGGATTTGAGGCTCTCCTCGAGATTTGTCGCGGTGCCGACGATCGTGTAGGCGATCAGATGCGGCAGATGCGAGGTCATCGCCAGCACCTTGTCGTGGTGGTCCGCGCTCATCGTGACGACGCGCATGCCGCAGCATTCCCACATTCGGCCGACTGCTGCCACCGCGTGGGGCGCCGTCTCGGGCAGCGGGGTCAGGATGCACCAGCGATCGCGAAACAGCTCGGCAAAGCCGGCTTCGGGTCCCGAATGCTCGGTGCCGGCCACCGGATGGCCGGGGACGAAATGGACACCTCGAGGCACATGTGGCAGCAGATCACGGAGCGCGGCCTGCTTGACCGATCCGACATCAGTGAGGATCGCACCGTTCATCAGTACTGGGCTGAGCCTCTCGCCGATCTCGGCATAGGCGGAGAGCGGCGTCGCGATCACGACGAGATCTGCGCCTTTGCTCGCTACAGCCGGATCGTCGGTAATTTTGTCGGCCAAGGCGAGCCGCTCCACCGTTTCCCGCGTCTCGGTTCGGCGGGCGCAAGCGATAATCTTGGTGCCTGGGCAATCGCGGCGTAGCGCTCGCGCAAGCGAGGAACCGATCAGGCCGATCCCGATCAGCGCCACTCGCTCAAAGAGCCTGTCGCTCATGGCTTAGCCATGAATTCAGCGACGGCGGCCGCTACTGTTTCCATCTCAGATCCAGTTCCGATAGTGATCCTCAGATGTTGCGGCAAGCCGTAGGCCCCCATCTTGCGGGTCAAAATTCCGCTCGACTGCAAGAAGCTGAACGCCGCATCGGCGTTCGTGCGCGGGTCATCGCCGGGGAACTTTGCGAGCACAAAATTGGCAACGCTCGGGGTGAGCTGGAGCCCGAGAGCAGCCAGCCGCTCGGCAAACCACGGCAGCCAAACCTCGTTATGGGCGCGGGCCCGGTTGAGTGCCTCGATATCCTCGACCGCCGCGACCCCAGCGGCCTGCGCCGCCGCGCTGACGTTGAACGGGCTCCGAACCCTATTCAGGGCATCGGCGACGTCCGGTGGGCAATAGGCCCAGCCGAGCCGCAGACCGGCGAGCGCATAAATCTTCGAGAACGTTCGCAGCATCACGACATTTTCGGTTCGGTTTACCAGCGCGATCCCAGCCTCGTAGTCGTTGCGGTTCACAAACTCGGCATAGGCGGCGTCGATCGCGAGCAACACGAAGGATGGCAAGCCGGCGTGCAGCCGAGCCATCTCCGGCGCGCCGAGATAAGTGCCGGTCGGGTTGTTCGGGTTCGCAACGAAAACGATGCGGGTGCGTTCGGTGACGCGTGCGAGCACCGCATCGACGTCAGTTGTCAGGTCTCGTTCGGGAGCGGCAACCGGCGTGGCTCCGACCGCCATCGCATTGATCGGATACATCAGGAAACCGTGGCGGCTGTACAGCACCTCGTCACCCAGGCCGGCATAGCATCGCAGCAAGAGCGCGATGAGCTCGTCGGACCCGGCCCCACATACAATGCGGGCCGGGTCTAGGCCATGGCGCCCTCCGAGCACCTCGCGAAGCTCCTGCGCGTTGCCGTCGGGATAACGATGAATCTCGCCGGCGAGGGCCCGGTAGGCAGCAATCGCCTTTGGGCTCGGCCCAAGAGCGCTTTCGTTCGAGGCGAGCCGGATCGGGCGCTCTACGCCGGGTGCCTGGGCTTCGCCGCCCACATAGGGTGTTATGTCAAGTATCCCCGGTCGGGGTATCAAACCCGTTTTCGCTCTCATTTTTCAGTTTCTTGCGGAGAAAGCCGATGCGGGCAGTGGAACCGCATAGCCGCCCAGTGGGAAAAGGCGCTCGAGGGTTTTATCCAGCTGCGCGCGAAACTCAGTTAGCCGAGCATCCGAGCGTGGCACGAAGCCATCCAATTCGATCAGATGGACTGCCGCCCCACTGTCGCAGGAAACGAACAAGGTGCACGCGAGTCCCGCGGCCGCGAGACGGTCGACTATCCCGGCCCGGCTGGCTTCCGGTGAGCATTCCATTGCGAACAGAGTGCGATCAAGACCACTCGCCTGCTGCTCGCCCCAGCCGATCACAAGCGCTTCGTCGCCAGGATTGCGGCCATTGCCCGAGGCACCAAACGGCAAGCGTGCAATGACTCGCGGAGCGTCCTCTGACTCCGATACCAGTTGCGGCCACCACGGATCGGCTTCGCTTGACTCAGGCATTGGCAGGACGCCGACCGAGATTTCTTTTTGGGCAACGACCCGGAGGACCTGATTCGCAGCGTTAAAGGGCGTCATCGGCGTGTAGCTGCCGTAGTGATCGCGCGCGAGATCCCAGTACCCCTGCCGTCCCGCCGGGGCACATACGGCGACCGAAAAGGGGGATTGCAACTGGACCGTTGCGGCCAACATTTCCCGCCACATCCGAACGAGGGTCGCGACAGGTAAGGTGCCATGATGACGTTCGACAAGCCGGCGAATAATCTCAGCCTCACGTGCAGGTTGAAAAGCAGGCTGGTCACCGCCTCGCTTGCTGGCTGCGACCCTCGCTATAATTGCCGTCCGGTCGATCAGGAGATCCTGCAACCGGTCGTCGATCTCGTCGAGGCTCCGGCGTAAGGCCTTGAGATCAGGCGGAGGGGACGACATAAATCCGTTCGCCGTGGCAAAGAGGCTTACAGTTAGGGCTCCAAATCGGCAAAATCAAAGAAAACGTTGACATGTCTCACCCCAGACCGCTAGCTGCCGGCTCCCAACCCGAGAGCCGGAAACGTAGCTTGCCTGCTTTTCAATCCCGCCTTGGTTGAGAACTTCCTCATGCCGATCTCGACCTCGCTTCGCCCCCACTGGCGCCCCGACCTGGACTGGCCCGGATACCGGTGGGTCGTTTCGCAGGCATTGCGGCTGGATTGCGGGTTAGATTTCGGCCCGTTCACAATCGCTTATCAAACTTATGGCACGCTAAATCTGGACCGGTCCAACGCCATCCTTGTTTGCCACGCTCTGACCGGTGATCAATATGCTGCCGACCCGCATCCGATAACCGGCAAGCCAGGTTGGTGGGAGACACTAATCGGCCCGGGCGGCGTGCTCGATACCGAGCGCTATTTTTTGATTTGTGCGAATGTGCTCGGCGGCTGCATGGGGACAACTGGCCCCCAAGAGATCAACCCCGCGACCGGCGAGCCCTGGGCGCTGTCGTTCCCAGTGATCACGATCCGCGACATGGTGCGCGCGCAGAAGGGGCTGCTCGATCATCTTGGTATCGACAGTCTCTTCTGCGTGATCGGCGGATCAATGGGGGCGATGCAGGTTCTGCAATGGGCCGCCAGCTACCCGGACAGTGTCTTTTCGGCAGTGCCGATCGCCGGGGCCGCGCGTCATTCGGCGCAGAACATCGCCTTTCACGAGGTCGGGCGACAAGCGATCATGGCTGATCCTGATTGGTGCGGCGGACGATATCTAAAGCTCGGCCGAAAACCCATCCGTGGCCTCTCGGTTGCCCGCATGGCCGCGCACATCACCTACCTCTCCGAGGCAGCACTACACCGCAAATTCGGGCGCAATCTCCAGGATCGCCGCGCCGTCACGTATGGCTTCGACGCCGACTTCCAGGTCGAAAGCTATCTGCGGCACCAAGGCAGCACCTTTGTCGACCGGTTCGACGCGAACTCTTATCTCTACATCACGCGTGCGATGGACTACTTTGACCTTGCGGCTGAGTACGGCTCGTTGCCGCGCGCCTTTAAGGGAACGCGATCGCGCTTTTGCGTCATCTCGTTCACCAGCGATTGGCTGTTTCCGACATTCGAAAGCCGGGAAATCGTGCACGCTCTGAACGCAGCTGCGGCTAATGTAAGCTTTGTCGAGATCGCGACCGACAATGGTCACGACGCGTTTCTGTTGCATGAGCCGGAGCTGTTTGCGACGCTGCGCGGTTTCCTGAACGGCTGCGCTGAGCATCGTGGTCTTAGTCGATCGTGATGGCAGCGTCAGGCCAGAGTGCCGCGCTGGAGTTCGTCGAGCCAGCGCAAGCCGATGTTAAGCCGGTTGCTGCAGAGTTACGCCGGGATCTCAGGTTGATCGCCGACATGATCGAGCCGCAGTCTCGCGTCCTCGACATCGGCTGCGGCGATGGCGCGTTGCTCGCCTACCTGGCACGTCACAAGAGCGCTGATGGTCGCGGCATCGAGCTAAGTCAGTCCGGGGTCAACGCCTGCGTCGGCCACGGCCTGTCGGTCATTCAGGGCGATGCTGACCGCGATCTCGAAGCCTACCCTAGCGACGCTTTCGACGTCGTCGTGTTGAGCCAAACCTTGCAGGCGACACGCCAGCCGCGCAGAGTCGTCGAAGAACTCGTCCGCATTGGTCGGCGGGCCATTGTATCCTTCCCGAATTTCGGCTTTTGGCGAATCCGTTTGGGCCTCCTGGTAAGCGGGCGCATGCCCGTATCTCCTTGCCTCGCATACCCTTGGTACGAGACTCCGAACATTCATCTCTGCACAATCCGCGACTTTGTCGCGTTGTGTGACGACATTGGTGTGCGGGTCGAACGCAGCGTCACCTTGGACCGCCATGGCCAACCCTATTCGCTCGATCCGCGGGGCGGCCTGGCGAATCTGCTTGCCGAGCAAGGGATATTTGTCCTGTGCGGCGGCCGCCACTAAGCCGATCTCGCCAAACAGTGATGATTGTCCTGCGACGGATCTGCTGAGCCGTCACAAGCCGTGCGGCGCAGGCGCATAAACAAGTCGGCGACGCGGCGCGCGAGCGGGTGCCGGCTTGGCATAGATTTGCTTGGTGGCTTCGACGAGCACGACACCAGCGAAAGTCGGGAACCATCTTTTGCCGATGCGCTCCCAGGCTGCAGCGGAACGAAGGATCATTCGCTTGCGGGCGGGCGGGATGAACAATGCGGCATCTGATCCCACCGGCGTGAACTGCTCGTCGCGCAGCAGCCGCGACAATTGGGATAGCGTGTAAGGCCTGCCGGACCCGAACGGCGTACGGTCTAGGCGGGCCCAGATGCCGCGCCGGTTGGGGGTCACGATCAACAGCCGGCCGCCGCCAGCTAGGACGCGCCAGATCTCTTTCAACATCGGACCGACCTGTTCGGTGGTTTCGATCGCATGGACCAACAACACCCGATCGATCGAATAATCCGCAAAGGGCAGTTCCCCTTCATCCGCGAGCGCGACGAGGTTGCGGCCCTCCGGTGACCAGCCGAGGACGCCGAGAGAGGCGGGCATTAGTGCCACGGTACGCTCCGTCTCGGCCGAGATGGCGGGGAGAAACGGGGTCGGATAGCCAATGCCGAGCAGGCGCATCTCATGCAGATCGGGCCACACGCGGCGGATTGCGCCGCGGATCATGCGCCGGGCCACCTGACCGAGGCCGGTGCGATAAAAATCCCGCAAATCGACGACGTCGGAAGACATCGTGGTATCTTAGCATGCCGGTACGCACCAAGCCGTCCCGCCTGAAATCCCAATCGCGAGAAGAGCCGACCTATTGGTGGCCTACGAGCACGGGCCTTTTAGATCACATCGAGCTGGATCCAACTCCACCCGGGCTGGCGAGCTGGTACCACGATTTCGCGGAGCTTCCGACAATGCGGGCCACGCAGCCGCCGCCGAGCTGAGGCCGTAGCGTCACCCAGCGATCACTATTCTGCTGCCAGGCCCCAGCCGCGGCAGCAACCCGAGCAAAACCGGCTGCGCCACGGCGACACATCCAGCGGTCGGCGCGAAGTCCGGTGCGGCTATGTGCAGAAAGATGGCACTGCCGGCCCCGGGAACGACGGGGTCGATATTGTATCCGATGACGACAAGCGCATCGTAGAGCTCGTCGTCGCGCCACATCTGCTCGGCGCTAGCGGGATATGGCAGCGAAACGAGGCGGTTATAGTTGGGGTCGC
>JBARIB010000101.1:0-2592 GCA_049799535.1 Allostellaceae bacterium
CCTCGCTGCCGTTGGTTGCAACCCGCACGCTCAACTGCAGCCAGTCGAGCAGGAGAGTTCAGAAAAAGCACAACTCTTTTATGACCTCGAAAATCCTAAAATCGCCTTTTTGGTGTCGGATAGTCCTCGGCATGTGCAGGTATTAAGCGGAATATTCCGTTAGACCGTAGCGATGCCGATGGGTGAGATTTGGCGGTTGCCGGCCGGCGAATGCTTCAACCAAGAGGCGAGATTTTGCTGCAGATTCGCTGCAGATGCAGCGAGAAGCGATCGGCCCTGAACAATTTATGATTGTGTTCTGGCCAGAAACACGCGCCCTGGGCGCCTCTTATTGAAGCCCGGGACTAACCCGAATAGCGGCCCGATGCGGAGGATGCTCCCCCGCATCGTGTGGCTGCGATCAGTAGCTCGGCTTTGCTGCAAATGGCGTGAGCTGTAGCTCGTGGGTCCAGCACGACCGGTCCTGGGTGTGCAGGTACCAGAACGCCTCGGCGATCTTGACCGGATTGATGATGAGATCGGTGCGGTTCTGATTCCTCGGCAATACCCGGGTGCCGGGCGAGTCGATCGTGCCATCAATGACAATATTGGCGACGTGCACGCCGTGCTCGGAATATTCCTCGGTCAGCACCTGCGCCAAGGTGCGCATCATGACCCTGGGGTAGTACAGCGACTGTCCGGTCAGGCGCTTCTTCCCGCGCAGCGAGCTCGAATTGTTGGAAAAGAAAAACGACCCAGCGCCTCTCTTGCGCATCGCCGGCAACACTTCCTTGGCAACGAGAAAGGGCCCGCGGCAGGCGATGTGCAGCGCGGTGTCCAGGATCTCGACCGGGACGTGTTCGAGCAGTTCTTTATCGGGCGGAAGATCGCGGCCTTCGAGATAACCCGCATTGTAGATCAGAACGCCCGGGTCGCCGGCTTCGCGGCGGATCGTGTCAAACGCCGCCGCAATCGAGTCCTGCGAGACGAGATCGAGTTCGACGGTTGTGCAGTCGCCGCCCTGCTCGCGGATGGCCTTCGCCAGGGCCGCCGCATTGGCCTCCTTGCGAGTCGTCAAGACGACAAAGAATCCTTCCTTTGCGAATTTCTGCGCAGTGGCGCCGCCGACGCCCCCGCGCACGCCGACCGGCAGTTCGCCGTCGTCCACTGCATGGCCGTGCGCCAGTAATGTATTGCGGCCATCCGACTGCCATTTGGAGGTAGCTCCGACCACCACGCAGACTTGCTTTCCATTCGTGTTGCTTTTCATTTGGTACTTTCCTTCTCTGTTCGTGAGGTTCGTAGGCAGATGAGCGAAGCGTAATCCGCCATCGGCATTGGCGGAATGCGGCGCGCGTTTCCGCCGTACTGTGGCTTCATTGCGATATCTCTTTTGAGCGGTCCCAGCCCCACCAGGCGCAGACCGCCTCTCCCATGATCGATCTTTTGTCTTCGTCACTGAGCCACGGCAATTCCTCGGTAAACATCGTCACACATTGGCGCCAGGAGCAGGGCATCTTCGTGATGTCGGTGCCCCAGAACATGCGGCGCGGACCAAACGCATCATAGACCTGCCGCAAATAAGTGTGCAGCGCCGGAAACGGATAAGCCTCGCTCGAGTAGTGAGGCACACCGGTCGCTTTGACCGCCACATTGGGGAATTTCGCCAAGGCCAGAAGCGCCGGCATGTGGGTCATCGCTGCAGCATCCTTCAGCGCGCTCGTGCCGCCTCTGCCGCCCAGGTGATCGATCGTCAAGCGAAGTCCGGGGTGGCGCTCGGCGATGCGGCCGAGTTCTTTCAGCGAATCCGTCGCCAGTGCGGCGATCGGAACGCCGGCCGCTTCGGCCGCCGCCCACAACCAGTCGAGGGTGCCGTCGTGCAGCCCGCGTCGCGCCGGATCGGCGAGAAACCCATACCGCAGACCGAGCATTCCCGGCTGTTCCCGCCACCTTGCAATGCGTTCTCGGGATTCCGGCCGATCGAGCGGCACCGCCCCCATGATCGCGAAGCGGCCGGGGTAGTTCTGAACAGCCTTGAATGCCAGTTCGGTCGAATTTGGGTCCCAGCCCGGCGGATGAATGACGGCGGCATCGACCCCTCCTTCGTCCATCAGCGCGATGGCCTCCTCAGCGGTAAAGGACATCACCTGGCGATGCGCGAGGTTACTGGGCAAACCGTTCCCCCAGAGGTGAATTTGCGCGTCGACGATCTGCATTGAGTACAGTCCTTATTGTTGCGCATCGGATCGGCTGGATCAGCGCTATGCGTCCTTCGAGACGGGCGCCTCGTCCTGAGGAACCGCCGCAGGCGGCGTCTCGAAGGGGCGGCCTCCTCAGGACCAGGGGCGCGTTTCGGAGCAGGCACGACCGCGGCGACGAGCACCGTAACGTGCGTGCAGCGGCTGACCCAGTGGCGCCCGGTATCAGCGGCGCGGCCGCAGACGTGCGCTTTCCTCGATCTCGGCCGCCGCTATCGCCCGTGCCAGAGCGTTGCTCAGCTCTTTGGCCGATTCCAATGTGAGCTCGACCGCGACCCGTGCGCTGGGTCCCAGCGCGCTGTTCACGAAGTCGATCGTGATCGCTTCTTCCAACAGAGCATGGTGCGGGTGATCG
>JBARIB010000102.1:0-2303 GCA_049799535.1 Allostellaceae bacterium
GCTGCGGCGAGCTGCAGAATTGGGCTTCGCTGGGATCTACGTCGGCGAGGAATTCGGCGGTAGCGGGCTCAGCCGCCTCGACGCCACCATGATCTTCGAGGAGCTAGCCGCGGCCTGCGTATCGACCGCCGCCTATCTGTCGATCCACAACATGGCGGCGTGGATGATCGACCGCTTCGGTACGCGCGCGCAGCGGGCGCGGTTTCTGCCCGAGTTGATGACCATGGCGCATTTCGCGAGCTATTGCCTCACCGAACCGGGCAGCGGCTCGGATGCGGCGGCCCTCGCGACCCGCGCTGTGCGCGATGGTGATGATTACGTGCTCAACGGCACGAAGGCGTTCATCTCCGGCGGATCGGTCAGCGATCTGTATGTGACAATGGTGCGCACCGGCGGGACGGGGCCAAAGGGGATCTCCTGCCTTGTCGTCGAGAAAAGCACCCCCGGCCTCTCTTTCGGCAAAAAGGAGAGAAAGCTCGGCTGGAACACCCAGCCAACGGCAATGGTGATTTTCGAGGATTGCCGTGTTCCCGTCACCAATCGGCTCGGCGAGGAGGGAGACGGCTTCAAGATTGCGATGATGGGGCTCGACGGCGGCCGCCTCAATATCTCCGCATGCTCGCTCGGCGGGGCACGCGCCTGCCTCGAGGCGGCGCGCGACCATATGCTCGAACGCCGCCAGTTTGGCCAGACGCTCGCCGATTTCCAGGCCTTGCGGTTCAAGCTGGCGGATATGGCGACCGAGCTCGAGGCAGCGCGGCTCATGCTGCGGCGCGGCGCGGCGAGCCTCGATCGCGGCGACCCAGAAGCGACGATGCATTGCGCGATGGCCAAGCGTTTTGCGACGGATACGGGGTTCTGGATCTGCGACGAGGCGTTGCAACTGTTCGGCGGCTACGGCTACCTCAAGGACTTTCCGATCGAGCGCTACCTGCGCGACGTGCGTGTTCACCAGATCCTCGAAGGCACCAACGAGATCATGAGGGTCATCATTGCTCGCCGCCTGCTCGGGACCTGATGAACGAGGCCGACGAGATTCTCTTCGGCCGCAGGGGCGGCCTGGCGACCCTGACCATCAACCGGCCGCAGGCGCTAAATGCTCTGACACTCGAAAACTATAGGCGGATCGACCCGGCATTGCGTGCCTGGGCGGCCGACCCATCGGTGCATACCGTCGTCGTCCGCGGCGCGGGCGACCGCGCCTTCTGCGCCGGCGGCGATGTGCGTGCCGTCTATGAAGCGGGGCGTGGGGTCGGCAGCAATCCCGACCTGCCCGCGGTGTTCTTTCGTGAGGAATATGAGCTCATTCGGCGGATCCACCATTTACCCAAACCCTACATCGCTATCATCGATGGGATCACGATGGGGGGCGGAGCCGGGATCTCGGTCAACGGCACGTATCGCATTGCCACCGAACGCACCCTCTTCGCGATGCCGGAAACCGGAATCGGGCTTTTCCCCGATGTTGGAGCAACCCGCTTCCTGAACCGCTGCCCCGGACAAGTCGGTCGCTACCTCGGGCTCACCGGGGCCAGGTTGGGTGCCCGAGACACGTTTTATTGCGGCTTCGCCACCCATGCCATCGATCGCGGACAGATCGAGGCGCTGCTGGAAGACCTCGCGCGGGCTCCGTGGCGGGCAGACAATGAGCAGGCCCTGACGGAAGCTTGCCTCAACCGCTTTGTGGTGAAGCCGGCCGCGGCCCCTCTTGCGGAATTGCAGTCTGCGATCGACCGATGCTTTGCCGCCGACAGTGTCGAAGCGATCCTCGACGCGCTGGCGGCGGAGGCGGAGGGAAGCGGGGCAGACGCTAAGTGGGCCGAGGAAACGCACGCGGCGTTGCTGACCAAATCACCGACCAGCCTCAAAGTCACATTGCGGCAGCTGACGATCGGAGGAGATTACGACCTCGACGAGGCGCTCGCCCTCGAATACCGGCTGACTCAGCATGTCGTGGCCGCGCACGACTTTTACGAAGGGGTCCGAGCGATGCTGATCGACAGAGATCGGAAGCCGCAGTGGCGCCCGGCAACGCTCGCCGAGGTCAGCGACAACATGGTCGAGGCATATTTTGCGCCGCTCGGCGATCGCGAACTCCGTTTCCCATGAGTAGTGGATACCGGGGCGGTCGCCCGAGGTGCAGCGAGGTGGGAGGAAGAGTAGATGGCGACGATAGGCTTTATCGGGCTCGGAAATATGGGGGCCCCGATGGCGGCCAATCTCGTGAAGGCCGGGCATCAGGTGACCGGCTTCGATGTTGTGCCGCAAGCGGTTGAATCCCTAACGGCGAAGGGGGGCAATCG
>JBARIB010000103.1:0-1504 GCA_049799535.1 Allostellaceae bacterium
CTGCCGGGTTCCCGCTCGTGTGGCGCGAACACGTGCTCACCGTTGTCCCGGCCACGCTCGAGGCGGATCAAATTATGGCCCGTCTCGCCCATGTCGATACGGCCGCAATCATCAAAATCGGGCGGCACCTGACAAAGGTACGGCGGATTCTGGAGCGCCTAGGCCTCCTTGATGAAGCGGTTTTTGTCGAGCACGCGAGCCTGCCCACCCAGCGTGTTGCCCCGCTCGCCGGCATCGAACGGGCGGCTTATTTCTCGATGGTGCTCGTCCACATTCGTTTGCACGACCGCCGCGCCGCGGGAATGGCGGATCTCGCACGGAGATTCGATGGACGAGGTTGAATGCGTGGTGGTCGGAGCCGGCGTCATCGGGCTCGCGGTGGCGCGGGCGCTCGCGCTCGCCGGTCGCGAAGTGCTCGTCCTCGAGCAGGCCTACACGATCGGTTTCGAGACCTCGTCGCGCAACAGCGAAGTCATCCATGGCGGGCTCTATTATCCGGTCGGCAGCCTGAAAGCGCGCAGCTGCGTCGAAGGACGCCGGCGGCTTTATGCGTATTGCAGCGAGCACGGCGTCCCGCATGCCCGGATCGGCAAACTCATCGTAGCGACCACCGAGCCGGAAATCCCTGCGCTCGAGAGGATCGCCGCCAACGCCCGCGCAAGCGGGGTCGAGGATTTGGAATGGCTCGATCGCAGCCAGGCACGGTGCCTCGAGCCGGCGCTGAATTGTGTTGCAGCCTTGTTGTCGCCGTCCACCGGCATCGTCGACAGCCATGCGCTGATGCTCGCCTTTCAGGGCGAGGCCGAGGCCGCTGGCGCTATCGTTGTGATGCGCGCGCCGGTCCTCAGCGGCAAGGTTCACAACGATGGCTTCGAGCTGACCATCGGCGGCGACGATCCTACAGGTATCCGCTGCCGGCTGCTGGTCAATGCCGCCGGGCTCTTCGCTCCGGCTCTCGCACGTGGGATAGAGGGTGTACCGCCCCAGACGATCCCGCCAGCTTATTTCTGCCGCGGTGTCTACTTCACGCTGACCGGCAGCTCACCGTTTCGACGGCTCATCTATCCGGTCCCGGTCGCAGGCGGACTGGGCGTACACTTGACCCTCGATTTGGCGGGCCAGGCGCGCTTTGGTCCCGATGTCGAATGGATCTCGTCGGTCGACTATGCGGTCGATCCGGATCGCGGCGAGGCCTTCTACGCCGCGATCCGAACGTTCTGGCCTGGCTTGCGCGACGGCGCTTTGCAGCCAGGATATGCGGGTGTTCGCCCAAAAATCAGCGGACCGGCCGAGCCGGCCGCGGATTTCGTCGTCCAAGGGCCGGACATTCACGGTGTGCCGGGTCTGATCAATCTGTACGGGATCGAATCGCCGGGGCTTACAGCATCCTTGCCCCTCGCTGAAGAGGTGTTGCAGAGACTCTGTTGCGCTGCAACCTAGTCGAAAAAACCGCTGTCCCGGGCATAGTCGCCAGAGGGCTACTGGCCAGGCGAGCACCTCGGGC
>JBARIB010000104.1:0-10711 GCA_049799535.1 Allostellaceae bacterium
GAGATGGCCGCCCGCTGCGATTTGTGCCTGCGCGCGCCGTCGGAGGCGACGCCGCTCATTCAACAGCTCCACATCACCGCCGGGCACATCATCTGCGGCCTCGTCGAAGAACGCCTGTTCCCGCGCACCACCGGAGCCGAATGATCCGGCAAGCCGCCATTTTGTGCGGCGGCTTCGGCAACCGGCTAGGTCCACTGAGCGCACAGCTTCCGGAGACGCTCCTTACAGTAGACGGCGCTCCTCTTCTCAATGTCTTGTTGTTCGAACTCGGCCGGCATGGCGTTAAAAAGATTCTGCTACTCGCTGGTCTTGCTGGGGATCAGATCCTCGACTACGCCGCCGCAACGCCGCTGAAGGCCCGGTTCGGCCTGGAGATCAAAGTGTCCGTCGATCCGGAGTGCGCCGGGACCGGCGGCGCGCTGTGGCACGCCCGCAATCGGCTGGATGAGTTGTTCTTTGTGTTGAAGGGCGATTGCTGGTTCGACTTCAACCTCCTCGATTTGACTGTCCAGGCGGCGCTCGATCCTTCCGCAATCGCGGTCATTGCATTGCGGCGGCTCGCGGATGCTTCGCGCTTCCGGATCATCGAAATCGCCCAAAGCCGAAATTCGAAGTTCCGCGCGCGTCCCAACCGGCCCGGCGGAGCGCTCGTCAACGGCGGCGTCTATCTCTGCCGGCGCGTCCTGATCGACAGCCTCCAAGCCTGCTGCTCGCTCGAGGCGGAGGTGTTTCCGAAACTGGCTTGTGACGGAAAACTCATCGGACGGCCTTACGACGGCTATTTCGTCGATATCGGGGTTCCGCAGTCATTCGCGTGGACGCAAGAGGAAGTACCGCGCCGACGCCGGCGGCCGGCGGCTTTTCTGGATCGTGACGGCGTCCTCAACCACGATGACGGTTATGTCGGCTCGCGGGAGCGCTTTCGCTGGATCGAGGGCGCGAAGGCGGCGATCAAGTCGCTGAACGATGCGGGCTATTTTGTCTTCGTCGTCACCAATCAAGCCGGCATCGCGAGGGGCCTTTATTCGGAAGATGATATGCTGGCCCTGCATGCGCAGCTCGCCGACGAGCTCGCGGCGTGCGGAGCGCACCTCGACGACATCCGCTACTGCCCGTTTCACCCTAATGGTGTTGTCCCCCAATATTGCCGCGTCAGCGATTGGCGTAAGCCCGCTCCAGGCATGATCCTCGACCTATTCGAATGTTGGCCGGTCGATAAGGCCCGAAGTTTCCTAATCGGCGACCGTGAGTCGGACCGCATGGCTGGCGCCGCGGCCGGGATCGCGAGCCACCGGTTTCCGGGCGGAAACCTGTCGAACTTCGTTAAAACACTACTGCGACCAATCGTCTGATGAAACTCGGGTGGTGAAACATGGCCAAGCATATCCCACAATTTTGCATGTAAGCAGGGCCATGGCGACAGGGCACATCTTGTCCGGGGATGATCTCGTTCTCGTTACCGGCGGCGCTGGGTTTATCGGGTCGCATATCGTCGGTGAGCTGGCCGCGGCCGGGTTGCGCGTTGTGATTTCTGACCTCCTGCGCGCGGGCGCGAAGTGGCGCAACATCGCGACGGCTCAGCTGCACGACATCGTGCGGCCCGACGGGGTGCCCGATTGGCTCGGCCGGCACGGCGGCAAGCTGGCGGCGGTTGTGCATATGGCAGCCATATCCTCGACCACAGAAACCGATGTCGACCGGTTCGTCGCCAACAACATTCGCCTCACGCTCGACCTTTGGGAGTGGTGCGCCGCGAACGGCACGCCCTTCATCTATGCGTCCTCCGCCGCAACCTATGGCGACGGCAGTGCCGGGTTCAGCGATGATCAAAGCCCTGACGCGCTCGCCGCGCTGCGCCCGCTCAATGCCTATGGCTGGAGCAAGCACGTTATCGATCGCCGCGTTATTGCCGACGTGGCCCACGACCGGCCAACGCCGCCACAATGGGCCGGCCTCAAATTTTTCAATGTTTATGGCCCGAATGAAGGCCATAAGGGCGAGATGCGGTCCGTCGTCAGCAAGATCTATCCAGTGGTCAAGGCCGGCGGGACGGTCCGGCTTTTCCGGTCGCACCACCCGCGCTATAAGGATGGCGGCCAATTGCGGGATTTTGTTTATGTGAAGGACTGCGTCGCCGCGGTCGGCTGGCTGCTGCAGAACCCCAGCGTAAGCGGCTTGTTCAACGTCGGAACAGGTACCGCGCGGAGCTTTCTCGACCTGGTCAATGCCGTCGGCGAGGGTGTAGGGCGCCGTCCGGAGGTCAGCTTCGGCGACACACCCGCCGAGCTGCGCGACAAGTATCAGTACTTCACTCAGGCGGATATGTCGAAATTGCGCGCCGTCGGCTTCAGCCAGTCCTTTCATTCACTCGAAGACGGTGTGCGTGACTATTTGCAGTCCTCACCGCCATAACTCGCTTGCGGCAAGGCGCGGGCCAGAACGGGAAAGGGCTTAGCTGATGGATCAGCTAAGCCCTTGTTTAATTGGTGGAGCCAACCGGGATCGAACCGGTGACCTCTACAATGCCATTGTAGCGCTCTCCCAGCTGAGCTATGGCCCCAGGACCCGACGCGCCCCCGGAAATTAGAAACAGTAGGGCGTGCCGGCAAGCGGAAAATCGCGCCTCTCCGCGCGGTCGGCGGCGTCAGGGCTCCTCCTCCTCGACGTTCTCGATGACCTCGGCCATGTCGTCTTCGTCCTCGCCGAGTTCGGAGGCATCTTCGAGGAGCTCCTCGTCCTCTTCTTCCGCCTCTTCGAGGGGTACAGCCTCCTCTTCCTCCTCGGCCGCTTCCGCCTCCTCGGTTTCGACTTCGGTTTCGAGTTCGTCGGCACCGACCGGCTCGAGCTCCTTCTCAACGGGCGCCACAGGGCGCGTGCGGCGCGACCGCAAGAAGGCCTCGGGATCGAACGGAGTGCTGCATTTCGGGCAAACCACCGGTTCGCGCAGCAAGTCGTAATAGCGCGTGCCGCAACTCGGACAGATCCGCTTTGAGCCCCATTCGGGTTTCGCCACTCTTTGCTCCCTCTGAAATTCAGCAACTCGGCGCGGCCATTGCCACAGGGGCGCTGGCCTGTCAAAAGCAAACTCCGGGAAATAGATTGAAGCTTTGCCGCCGGCCGCACGATATGGGCTGAGGGCGGCGCGACCGCAACCGCATTTGCTGCATTTCGAGGCAATCTCTGCAATGGCCCCACCCGCCCCAGCCCAATCGCTAGCGCCGTTGGCCGCTGCGCAGCCCGCCGCGCCGCTCGCCGGCACAGCCCGTGTGCCCGGAGACAAATCGATCTCGCACCGTGCCTTGATGTTCGGCGCACTCGCCGTCGGGCGGACTGAAATCACTGGCCTGCTTGAAGGCGAGGATGTGCTGCGCACCGCCGCAGCGCTGAATGCGCTCGGTGCCACAGTGGTCCGGACTGGTGAGGCCCGCTGGACCGTGGACGGGATCGGGATTGGCGGGCTCGGCGAACCCGAAGATGTGCTCGATCTGGGTAATTCCGCGACCTCGGCGCGGTTGCTCCTCGGCATGTTGAGCACCCACCCGATCACCGCCTTTATCACCGGCGACGCCTCGCTGCGGCGGCGGCCCATGGGCCGTGTGGTTGAGCCCTTGAGCCGCTTCGGAGCGCGCTTCGTCGCCCGGGAGGGAAATCGATTGCCGCTCGCCGTGAGCGGTGCGGTAAGCCCGGTTCCAATCATCTACCATCTCCCGGTGCCCTCGGCTCAGGTCAAATCTGCGGTATTGCTCGCCGGCCTCAATACTCCGGGGATCACCACCGTCATCGAGCCACAGGCGACCCGAGACCATACCGAGCGCATGCTGCGCCACTTCGGAGCTACGCTGTCGACCGAGTCTGAGCCAGACGGCGGGCGCTGGATTAGAGTCGAGGGATTTCCCGAGCTCGTGGCAGCGCCGATCGTCGTTCCTGGCGACCCCTCTTCCGCGGCGTTTCCGCTGGTCGCGGCGCTGATCGTTGCGGGATCCGACGTCACGATCGAAGGCGTCGGCGTCAATCCTCTTCGCACTGGGCTTCTCGAATGCCTGTGCGAGATGGGAGCCGACATCGCTCTGCTGAACCGGCGCGAGGAGGGCGGCGAGCCGGTCGCCGATATCCGCGCGCGCGCCGGCGCCTTGACGGGCGCCGAGATTCCGGCGGAGCGGGCGCCGCGGATGATCGACGAGTATCCGATCCTCGCCGTCGCCGCCGCCTTTGCGCGTGGCCGCACGGTCATGCGTGGGCTCGCCGAGCTGCGCGTGAAAGAAAGCGACCGACTATCGGCCATCGCCACTGGCCTCGATCGCTGCGGTGTACGGGTTGCGGTCGACGGCGATGATTTGATTATCGACGGCGACGGCTCCCCTCCTCGCGGAGGCGCACTGATCGAGACCCGGCTTGATCATCGGATTGCAATGGCCTTTCTCGTGCTCGGTCTGGCGACTCAGCAACCTGTGCATATCGATGACGCGGCTCCGGTTGCGACGAGCTTCCCGGACTTCATCCCCTTGATGCACGGTTTTGGAGCCGCAATCACCGAGTTGGGGTGAGCCCTTGGGAAGCTGGTGTGAAATCGTCCGCCTTTGTCGTCGCGATCGACGGGCCCGCAGCCTCGGGAAAGGGAACGCTCGCACGCCGCCTCGCCCAACGCTTCGGCCTGGCCCATCTCGATACCGGCTCCCTCTATCGCGCGACGGCGCTCCTCTTACTCGAAGCAGGCGGCGATCCCGCCGACGCGGAGGCGGCAGAAACAGCTGCCCGCAAAGTGGACACAAAGCTGCTCGCCGATCCGCGGCTGCGCGGCGATGAGATTGCCGCGGCGGCCTCGGTGGTCGCCGCGTTCCCGGGAGTGCGGCGGGCTCTGCTTAGCCTGCAACAGGATTTTGCCGCGCGCCCTGCGCCGCCGGCACGCGGCGCCATTCTCGACGGACGGGACATCGGCACCATCGTATGCCCGGCCGCAGATGTGAAGCTGTTTATCACTGCCAGCGCCGAGGCGCGCGCCGCCCGCCGGATCAAAGAGTTGCGGGAGCAGGGTGCCACGGCTATATACGAAGCCGTCTTGCAAGATCTAAATGAACGCGACGCGCGCGACAGCAGGCGTCGAGCCGCCCCGCTGGCGGCGGCTTCTGACGCTGAAGTGATCGACACGACGACGCTCGACGCCGATGTGGTGCTTGAACGGGCGGCGGAACTGGTTGCGCGCAAGCTCAAGGAGAAGGAATGGCTGCAGTAGAATTGCAAACCCGGGAGGCGCCTGCGAAGGAGAGCTTTGCCGCGCTGCTCGATGAGTCGATGGGCGTTGCCAACAGTCTCGAGGGCACTGTCGTCAAGGGCCGGATCATTGCGATCGAGAATGATGCCGTGCTGATCGACGTCGGCCTCAAATCGGAAGGGCGCGTGCCACTGAAAGAATTCGCCACGGGCAGCGTCGAGCCCGAGCTGCACGTCGGCGACACCGTTGACGTGTTCCTCGAGCGGATGGAGGACAAGAACGGCGAGGCCCAGCTGTCACGCGAGAAGGCGCGCCGCGAGGAAGCCTGGACCCAGCTCGAGAAGAGCTTTCAGGCGAACGATCGGGTGACCGGCGTTATCTTCGGCCGGGTTAAAGGCGGGTTCACGGTCGACCTCAATGGCGCTGTGGCGTTTTTGCCGGGCAGCCAAGTCGACATTCGTCCGGTGCGCGACATCACTCCGCTCTTGGGTTCGCCGCAGCCTTTCCAGATCCTGAAGATGGATCGCTCGCGCGGCAACATCGTCGTTTCCCGCCGGGCCGTGCTCGAGGAGAGCCGGGCCGAGCAGCGGTCGGAGCTGGTCGCCAGCCTCAAGGAAGGACAGATTCTCAACGGCGTCGTCAAGAACATCACGGATTACGGGGCCTTCGTCGATCTCGGCGGCGTCGACGGCTTGCTGCATGTGACCGACATCGCCTGGCGGCGTATCAATCACCCCTCCGAGGCGTTGCATATCGGTCAGAACGTCAAGGTGCAGGTCATCCGCTTCAACCCCGAGACGCAGCGGATCTCACTGGGCATGAAACAGCTCGAAGCCGATCCGTGGGAGGGTGTCGATCTCAAATATCCCGCGGGCGCCAAATTCCGCGGCCGCGTCACCAACATCACCGATTACGGCGCTTTCGTCGAGCTGGAACCCGGCGTGGAAGGGTTGGTCCACGTCTCTGAGATGAGCTGGACCAAAAAGAACGTGCATCCCGGAAAGATCGTCTCGACCAGCCAGGAGGTCGAGGTGATGGTGCTCGATGTCGATCCGGCAAAGCGGCGCATCAGCCTCGGCCTGAAGCAGACCCTTGCCAATCCCTGGGAGGCCTTTGTCGAGGAGCACGCGGTCGGCAGCGAGCTTGAGGGCGAGGTTCGCAACATTACCGAATTCGGCCTGTTCGTCGGCCTGCCCGGCGAAATCGACGGCATGGTCCACATGTCCGACATCGACTGGAGCCGCCCGGGCGAGGAGGCGATCAACGATTACCGCAAGGGCGATGCTGTGCGCGTCAAGGTACTCGATGTCGATGTCGAGAAGGAACGTATCAGCCTCGGCATCAAGCAGCTCGAGGCTGACCCGTTCGAGGCTGGCATGACCAAGCTGAAGAAGGGCGATGTCGTCACCGGCACGATCTCGGCAATCAACGACAGCGGCATCGATGTAATGGCCGGCGACGGCGTGCCCGGTTTTATTCGCAAATCCGAATTGTCCCGCGACCGCAGCGAACAACGGCCGGATCGCTTCGCGATAGGTGAGAGGGTCGACGCCAAGATCACAGCGATCGACCGCGCCACGCGCAAGCTGACCTTGTCGATCAAGGCGCGTGAAGTCGATGAGGAGAAGCGGGCGATGGCGGAGTTCGGGTCCTCCGATTCGGGCGCCAGTCTCGGCGATATCCTGGGCGCAGCGATCAACCGGGCCCGCCGCCAGGGAGAGGCGGAGGAGGACAACTAGGGGCGAGCTCTTCCACCCGATAATCGCAACGTAACCGCCCGCCCCTTCGCGCTCCATTCGTGGGCGAGGGGGAAAGGGAGGGGCAGCTCTGCCTTGACGCTGGTCGGGGGCTTTGGCAGGCTAATCGGGTCTGCGCTGACAGGCGGGAGCGAACCCTCGCGATGACGAAATCGGAGCTCGTACAAAGGCTTGCGGACGCTAACCCGCATCTTTACCAGCGTGACATCGAAACCATCGTCACGGCGATTTTTGAAGAAATCGCCTCGGCGCTCGCTCGCGGCGATCGTGTCGAACTTCGCGGGTTCGGCGCGTTTTCGGTGAAACGCCGAGATGCCCGCGTCGGTCGTAACCCGCGCACCGGCGACAGCGTTTCGGTCGCCGAAAAACATATTCCGTTCTTCAAAACCGGCAAGCTGTTACGCGACCGCTTGAACCAGAGCGCCACTCGCGCGTGAAGCCGGCCTGGTTCCCGCGGGCCCGCGGGTGAGGATTTTTTATCGGGCTGGCGCTCTCGTTCTTGCGATCTTTTTAGTGTTATTTGCAGTTTCGAACCGCGAGAAGGCGGCCGTCGAGCTCTGGCCCCTGCCGTTCGTAGCCGAGGTGCCATTATACTTACTTTGTTTTGCGGGTTTTCTGTTGGGAGCTTTGGTCGGGGCATGCGCCGCATGGATCGCCGGCCGTCATACCCGACGCGAGCTCAGGAACCACAGCCGCCGTATCGCGGCTCTGGAGCGTGAACTCGCCGCAACCCAATCACAGCTAGCCGGCCAACCTGGGCGGGAGGGAACCGCTGTGTCGGCCGACCGGCAACTGAGCTAGCGTCGAATTGTCTCCGAGCTGACTTCCTTGAATGCCTCGAAAGGGCGGGTTGCCATTCGGCTGGTCGACTCGGCGATCTTTACACTCTGATCGAGAAAGGCCTGCATATTGTCGCGCAGCAGCGCTGGCTTGCACTTCGAGCATCTCGCTGAAGGTTCGGGCACTCATCAGAGCCCGGCTCGCTTCGGATGTATGGCGCATCACCTCCTCGGCGTAGCGCGCCCACGCTGCCGTGATTTCCTACGCGCAACCGGCAACCGCCGTGCCGGAGAGCGCCGCGCCGCCTGCCATGGCGCTAGAAGCATCGGCCGCTTGCCGCATCCCCTCCCGGCCGAGTTCGGCGAACCGTTCGGTTTGCTGCACGGCGGTTTGGCCGGCGCGGCTGGTCTCGCCCGATCTCTCTGCTCCCTTCACGGCCTGCACTCCCTCTCGTCTCGACCTCTGCCATTAGAACCTCCATCCACACATTTTAGTAACCAACATCGGTGCTTGACCGTCACTTCCTCGCATTCATCCTTTCTTCCGGCAATCGAGGCAGATTTGCGTCGGCGCCAAAACAGTGTATGCCGGCAGCGCATCCGCGCCTCGAGCAAATCCGTAGTTTGAACTACGAGGAAACCATATGATTCACCCGGTTATTCTGTCTGGCGGTTCGGGCACGCGGCTCTGGCCGATGTCGCGTACGCTCTACCCGAAGCAGCTGCTGAGGTTGCTCGGCCGTGAGAGCCTGCTTCAGCAGACGGTGCGCCGCGTCACCCAACGCGAAGGCTTTGCGCCGCCGCTGCTGGTTGCCAATGAAGAACATCGGTTTATCATCGCCGAGCAGCTCCGGGAGATTTCGGTCATCCCCCATGCGCTGCTGCTCGAGCCGGTCGGGCGCAACACCGCCCCAGCCACCTGCATCGCGGCGCTGGCACTGACCGAAACTGAGCCCGACCCGCTGATGCTGGTCATGCCTTCCGACCACTCCATCGGCAACGTTGACGCATTTTTCGCCGGCATCGAGTGCGCGGCTGCCGCGGCGCGCGCCGGCGCTTTGGTGACCTTCGGCATCACCCCCGAGCGCGCCGAAACCGGGTACGGGTACATCCGGCGCGGCGACGAGCTAGAAGGGATTCAAGGGGCTTTTGCGGTCGCCGAATTTGTGGAAAAGCCCGAGCTTGAGCAGGCGGAAGGCTATCTTGGGTCCGGCGAGCATTCGTGGAACAGCGGCATCTTTCTTTTTCCCGCGCGGCTTTACCTCGACGAGCTGGAGCGGCTGCGCCCGGATATGGTCGCTGTCTGCCGTCAGGCCCTCGCTACTGCACAACGTAACAGCGATTTCACCCGGCTCGACAAAGATGCCTTCTGCAGCTGCCCCGCCGATTCGATCGATTATGCGGTCATGGAACACACGCGCCGAGCAGCCGTTGTGCCGGTCAGCATGAACTGGAGCGATATCGGGTCTTGGGACGCTCTATGGGAGATGGGCGCCAAGGACCAGCAGGGCAATTCGATCGCCGGGAACGTCATTGCCGAAGACACCCGCAACTGTTATTTGCGTTCCGAGGCGGGGCTCGTAGCTGCGATCGGTGTCGAGGATCTCGTTGTCGTGGCCACCGATGACGCGGTCATGGTCGCGCCGCGCTATCGCACCCAGGAGGTTAAAAGCCTCGTCGCGCGCCTGGCCAGAGACGGCCGCAGCGAAGCCGATGCGTTGCCGACGGTGCACCGCCCGTGGGGCACCTTCACGCCGCTCCACAACGGACACCGGGTGCAGGTCAAGCACATCGTCGTCAAGCCGGGCGGCAAGCTGTCACTGCAGATGCACCATCATCGCGCCGAGCACTGGGTTGTCGTCCAGGGCACCGCAAAGATCCGGCGCGGCGACGAGGAGATGATGCTGTCCGAGGACCAATCGACCTACATACCGATCGGCACCGCGCATCGGCTCGAAAATCCCGGCAAGATCCCGCTGCACCTGATCGAGGTACAATCCGGCAGCTATCTGGGCGAAGACGACATCGTCCGGCTCGAAGACAGCTACGGCAGAAGCTAGCTCCTTGCGAGACCTGTCGGCGTGCTTATTTGATTTGGCGTCTTAGCGTTAAAATCGAGCAGGAAGGGCTCTCTATGTCCCTCAGAATCAATTCCGAGGCCCCGAACTTCACTGCCGAGACCACCCAAGGCCCGATCAACTTCCACGACTGGATCGGTAATGGGTGGGCGATCCTGTTTTCGCATCCGAAGGATTTTACACCGGTCTGCACCACCGAGCTCGGCTACATGGCGGGGCTGATGCCGGAGTTTCAAAACCGCAATTGCAAGATCCTCGGACTCAGCGTCGATCCGGTCAGCAATCACGCGCGCTGGGCAAAGGACATCGAGGAGACCCAGGGCCACGCTGTGAATTACCCGATGATCGGTGACCCCGAGCTGAAGATCGCCAAGCTCTACGACATGCTGCCCGAGGGTGCCGGCGACACTTCCGAGGGCCGCACCCCCGCCGACAATGCCACCGTGCGCTCGGTCTTCATCATCGGTCCCGACAAGAAAATCAAAGCAATGCTGACCTATCCGATGAGCAGCGGCCGTAACTTCGACGAGGTGCTCCGGCTGCTCGACTCCTGCCAGCTCACCGCCAAGCATCGGGTGGCAACGCCGGTCAATTGGATGCCCGGCGAAGACGTTATCATCTCCGGCTCAGTATCGGACGAACAGGCCCGGCAGCAATATGCGGGCGTCTGGAGGGCCCCGAAGCCTTACCTGCGAATCGTCCTGCAGCCGCGCTGAGCTCCTCGCCTCCCGTGCGGCGCTGCGCGGGGCGTGGACGGGCGGGCGGCTACAATTGGGCTACGCCGGCCCGGGCGCAGTCTTCGTCCTGCTGAGAGGTGCCGCCGCCTACCCCGCAGGCACCTTCGACGATCCCGTTCCGCATGATCGGCACGGCGCCCTGCCCCATGAT
>JBARIB010000105.1:0-4525 GCA_049799535.1 Allostellaceae bacterium
GCTTCGAGGTAGGGCAGGATTTCATCCTTGGTCAGGCGGTCGAGCGCCGCTAGCGGCTCGTCCATCAGCAAGAGGCGCGGCTGCGACAGCAGGGCGCGGCCAATCGCAACGCGCTGGCGCTCTCCGCCGGACAATGCCGCTGGCGCCCGGTCGAGCAGATGGCCGAGACCGAGCAAGGCGACGATCTCGGCGAAGCCGGGGACGCCGCGCCGATCTTCGGACGCCACCCGTTTTGCACCGAACAGCAGGTTGTTTTGGACCGACAGATGCGGGAACAGGTTCGCCTCCTGGAAGACGTAGCCGACCGCCCGGCGATGCGGCGCGCGGAAAACGCCCGCCGCATCGTCTTGCCACAAATCCTCGCCGACCCTGAGCCGTCCGGCAAGGCGCTGCAACCCGGCGACGCAGTGCAAAATCGTCGTCTTGCCGCTGCCCGAGGGGCCGAACAGGGCGGTGATGCCGCGCATCGGCACAGCGAAAGCGGCGTCGAGCGCGAAGTCGCCCAGACGCCCGGCAAAGGCGAGTTCGATGGCTTCTGCGCCGCCGGTCATCGGCCCGGTCGCGCGACGCGCTTTTCGACCATCATCACCGTCAGGATCACCGCGAACGAGAAGGCTACCATGAGCCCCGCCAGAAGGCTCGCCTCGGTCCATTGCAGCGACTCGACGTAATCGTAGATTGCCACTGACAGCACCTTAGTCTGGCCCGGGATGTTGCCACCGATCATCAGGACGACGCCAAACTCGCCGACGGTATGGGCGAAGCCAAGCACCGCGCCGGTCAGGAAGCCCGGTCGTGCCAGCGGCACAGCCACCGACCAGAATGCATCCCACGGGGCGGCGCGCAGCGTCGCCGCAACCTCCAACGGGCGAACGCCGAACGCCTCGAATGCGTTGCGGATCGGCTGCACGACGAAGGGGAGCGAATACAGGGTCGAACCGATCACTAGCCCGGTAAAGGTGAAGGCGAGCGACCGACCTCCCCACAACCCGGCGAGCCAGCCGCCCGGCCCTTGCGGGCCGAGCAGGATCAGCAGGTAGAAGCCGAGCACCGTCGGCGGCAATACCAGCGGCAGGGCGACAAGGGTCGCCGCCACCTCCTTCCACCGCGCCCGCGAGCGCGCCAGCCACCACGCGATCGGGGTGCCGATCACGAGCAGCATGATGGTCGTGACAAAGGCGAGTTCCAGGGTAAGCCGGATCGGGGTCCAGACTTCGCTCATCTCCGGGCGACGCGCCTCAGCCGCCGGTGCCGTAGCCGAACTTTTCGATCACCGCATGCGCCTCTTTTCCCTTCAGGAAGGCGATGAACGCCTTGGCCGCCGGGTTGTCCGCGCCGCGCTTCAGCAGGATCGCGTCCTGGGCGATCGGTTTGTAGAGGTTTGACGGCACGATCCAGCGCGATCCCTTATCCGGGTCGCGGGCGACCTGGGACAGCGCGACAAACCCGACCTCGGCATTGCCGGTCGCCACGAACTGGTAGGCCTGCGAGATGTTTTCGCCCTGGACCAGCTTGTCCTTGAGCGCGTCATAAACGCCGAGCGCCTTCATCGCTTCGACCGAGGCGGCGCCATAGGGCGCGGTGATCGGGTTGCAAATCGCCAGCTTGGCGAATTTGGCGCTTTTCAGCGTCGCTTCGCTGTGGACCGCCTGCTTGTCCATGCTGAACAGCACGATCTTGCCGGTGGCATAGGTGAAGCGGCTGCCCGGAGCCGCGTACCCTTCCTTTTCCGCCTTTTCAGGCCGCGCCCCGTCGGCCGACAGGAACACGTCGAACGGCGCGTCCTGGGTGATCTGGGTATAGAGCTGGCCGGTCGAGCCGAAGCTGAACACGACTTTGTCGCCGCTCGTCTTCTCGAACAGCGCCCCTATCTCCCTTGCGGCTTCGGTGAAATTCGCCGCGACGGCGACTTTCACCTCCGCTGCATGAGCGCCGGTTATGGCCAGAACCGTAAGCAGGGCCACAATGGCAACAGTCACGAGTTGTGCCCGGACGGCAGTCAGAGACTTAGACATGCGACTTCCCCCCTCCACGCTATATCCGGTAACACATAACGATTCCTAATCGACAAGGAACGGCTGTGGCAACCGCGCATACTTAACTTTCCGATATTTATGGACTTTGGATCAACGGCTGCCGTAGGAAAGGACCGTGCGGTATCGCTACTCGAAGCGAACGCCATGGCTTCCGGCGACCGTATTGGGGGGGCCCCGCCGAAGATGCCGCTAGGTCTCGTCTGTGGATTGCCGATGGCTCTTCTTTGCCCGCCTGTTTCCGGCCATCAAGTCGGGTCGTGGGTCGGCCAATGCCGCCGTGAGGGCCCCAATATGAGGCGCCCCAGCCGCCAGGGCTGCTGCCTCGGCCGCACGATAATGACGCACTACGGCGCAGCCTAGATTGGTCAGCGTCGCTCCTCCCCCACGCGCGCCGCCAACCTGAGAGGCCACCACGGGCTGGCGAAACGCTTGGTTTAGGTCGTCGATCAGCAGCCAGGCGCGCCGGTAGGACATGTTCATCTGCCGGCCGGCTGCGGCGATTGAGCCGAGCGCGTCGATCAATTCAAGCAACTTGATTTTCCCGGGACCGATCGCCCGGCCCCCGTCAAAATCAATGCGCAGCGTCAGTCTCGGCACGGGTCAGTCCCACGCCTCTGGAACGGCGAAGTAAGCTCAGGATACGCTATTTTGTGCCGCTGTGGCTAAGGTGAGTGGACCCACCATTCTCAGTGCGCGGCGTTGGTGGGCCGGATTGCTTTCCAGACTTTGAGCGGCGGCGTCGGCATGTCGACGTCACGGATTTCGTATTCCGGCAGCGTGTCGACAACCGGTTTCGTCAGTCCGCTTCGGGGCATCGGCTTACAGCCGAAGGTTCACAGCAGACTTCGATGGGCTTCCGACACGCTCATGCGTTGACGATCTCGTTATTGTCGTCTCCTCGGGATGGTGCGTTGAGCGAAAAACTGATCGTTGCCTCGGTGGCCGGGTGGGTTCGGCGCTTCGCGAATTGTGCTGCCGGCCTCTTGCGCAATCGCAACCCTCTGTCTGAGGAGGCTTTGACAGAGACCGCACCGGACCCCAGATCTGTCGTTGCCAGACGGTCGGATGGCCGCTCTTCGCTTTGGGCGGAGAGAGGAAAGTCCGGGCTCCACGGAGGTACGGTGCCGGGTAACGCCCGGCGGGGGCGACCCCAGGGAAAGTGCCACAGAAAGTACACCGCCAACCCGCCTCGGCACGCCGGACGGGCGGCAAGGGTGAAACGGTGCGGCAAGAGCGCACCGCGCCGCCGGCAACGGCGGCGGCAGGGAAAACCCCACCGGGAGCAAGACCAAGTAGGAGCGGCAGGCATTCCGGATTGATCCGGAATGCCGGGCGAGCCTTCGCGCCGCCGCTCGGGTCGGTCGCATGAGGCGCTCGGCGACGAGCGTCCCAGAGGAATGGCCATCCCTGCCTCGGATTGCTCCGAATTGGCGGGACAGAACCCGGCTTACACGCCGTCTGGCAATGCGCCGTGAGCAGACACGTTCATCTGCTGCAATTAGCGGCACAGCTGACCGTAGTTTAGGCGAAGCATGTCCAGCTTCCGTAACTATTCGACGGCGATGGCGACCACCTCGCGTGCATAGCGGCCGCCATGTTTGTCGCCGGGCATGACGATGCGGAAATCTGCGAGCGGCTTGCCGTCGCGCTCGAAGGCAACCAGCGCGCGCTTGTCACCGAAGTCCGGGGCGATCTCACCGGTGGAGGTAACAACGACCCAGCCGTCCCTGGCGGTGATGCGGATTGCGTGATGCAGCACAGCGCCTTTCCCCGTATCGTCGATGCCGCCAGCCGACTGGATCAGCGACCACAGCAGGACGCCGGTGAAGCTCGCTTTCACCGGACCACGTTCGGTCAGGTAGGTTACATCGACGTGCTCCGAGGGCATGTTTCTCAGTTGGTCGAGCGTCCAATGCTGCGGCTGCTTGACCTTGCCTTCGAGCGACAAGCTTTGCGCCGCCGCAGACCCCGCGACGAGCAGCGCGACGACAAACACCAACCCCGCGCGCGTAAACATTGACGGGTCAATCCTTGGCCACCATGACGTCGGACGCCTTGACGACCGCGAAGGCGTCATCCCCGACCTTAAGATTGAGATCGTCGACGGCCTCGTTGGTGATCGATGAGGTCATGATCACGCCGCCGATATCGATCCGCACATGCGCCGTGGTCTGCCCCTTGGTCACACCAACGATCTTGCCTTTCAACTGATTGCGGGCACTGAGCTTCATCTGTCCTCTCCTGCCGCGGGTGAAGCCGTTAAGCGATGCCACGCGCGGCCCACGCGGTCGCCGCCATCGAGCGGCCCGTCGGGTACGCCGGCGAGGTAGGCGGCGCGCACAGCCTGCGCCAGCGTATCGAGCCGGTCGGGCGGCAGCCCTTTGACGTAATCCCCGACCGGCCCCTGGGCGCTTCCGATCGGGCCCCAGTAGTCGTCGAAATCTGTATATTTCATGCGGATGGTTAGCGAGGTCGCCTGCACTTTGCTC
>JBARIB010000106.1:0-2722 GCA_049799535.1 Allostellaceae bacterium
TGCTCTCGCCACGGGAACGCGAAGTATTGAATGGATTGCTGGCCGGGCTTCCTAACAAATCGATCGCCTATGATCTCTCGATTAGCCCGAGAACTGTCGAGATCCACCGCGCTCGTGTAATGGACAAGATGGGCGCGCGCAGCCTACCCGAACTGGTCCGGCTTGCCCTGGCCGCCGGCCTGCGGCCGACGGTCTAAACACCGCCGGAGAAATTGCGAAACCCGGATAGTCTCCTGCCAATGCACTCGCGGCTCGTCTCGGCTACGCAACGTCGGCTCTGAAAACGAATGTCTCTAGTCTGTTGGGCCGTTTCGCGACGACAGCCAGACGCCAGTATCCGTTCTAGCCAACTCGTGTCGGCGGGCCGCGGTTGGGGCTGCGGCGGCTCGCGCTAAGCGTTCGTAATTCTCGGCAAGCTGTAGGACCGCCCGCCTCGCAGTGGGATCAGTCAATTGTCCAGCCACCTCTCGCGCTTGCTCGGCGCGGTCGAGCCACTCCAGGGCGTCATTGAAAACCGAGGGCATGGGGCCTCCCACGGACAGTTCCTGTAGCCGCGGGAAGGTGAACCGCCTTCCGTCAAAAGAACGTCCTGCCCTCGCAAAGATCAGTTGGGCGGGTCGCCAAGAGGAAGGAGCGCGAGTTGTGCTCTGGCGATTGCCGCGGCTGTCTGCGCGAATTGCAGATAGAGATGGGCAAATTGCAGCATAGTTGCCTTGGCCTCTGGGTCGCTCGCGCGCTCAGCGGCCATCCGGGCTTCCTCGGCGCGCTGAAGCCAATCCCACGCATCATTCGGGAGCGACTGCATTGCTCTTCTACCACGGGCACGGGTTCCGATCGCCTGTTCGAGCCGCTCCCGTTGCATTCCCATTATTTCAGGAGCTCGGTCCTAGCGCTCGGAAATCGGCGTCCGCAATGTAGATGGCTTCGGACAGTTAATAATCAAGCCACGATTGATCGCCAGCCGCATGACAAATGGTTAATCTTTTACATGCGGACACTATCCCCGATAGGTCTCGGCTCCGGCGGACCTGGGGAGCGGGGCGGGGCCTGCACGCCTTGCTACAGGGACAAGTCTCGATCGCGTATTAGGCCCTGACGGAGCTTGCGTTGCGGCCGTGCGGTAGAAGGAGATAAAATCCCAGAGCTGCAGGAAAGTGGCGGCGGAGGCGAGCCGATGATCTCGAGACCCAACACTGCATTGTCCCAGATCCAGATGCAGATCATGTGGAGCCGGCTGATCGCGGTTGTCGAGGAGCAGGCGCAGACCCTAGTGCGCACGGCATTCAGCACCACGGTGCGCGAGGCAGGGGACCTCTCGGCCGGGGTGTTCGACCGCGACGGCAATATGCTGGCGCAGGCCGTCACCGGCACGCCCGGGCACGTCAATTCGATGGCGGCGGCGGTCAAGCATTTTCTAGATGCTTTTCCGCTGAACACGATGCGTCCCGGCGACCATTACATCACCAATGATCCATGGCTGACCTGTGGTCACCTGCACGATCTGACCGTCGTCAGCCCGACTTTTCTGCGCGGCGAGCCAGTTGGGCTTTTCGCCAGTACCGTCCATGTCGTCGACATCGGCGGGCTCGGCATGGGCCCCGACGGCCGCCAGGTCTATGAGGAGGGGTTGTCGATCCCGCTGATGGCATTGGCCCGCGAGGGGCGAATGAATGATGACCTCCTGCGGGTGATCCGCGCCAATGTGCGCGAGCCGTTGCAGGTCGAGGGCGACGTCTATGCGCTCGCCGCCTGCAACGACGAGGGCAGCCGCCGCCTCGTCGAGATGATGGAGGAATTTGGCATCACCAATCTCGACCGGCTCGGCGAGCACATCATCGAGACCTCGCGCGAGGCGACGATCGAGGCGATCGGCAAACTGAAGAAAGGCCGCTACCGCAACAGGCTGACAATGGACGGCTATGACCGGCCTCTGACGCTCGCCGCCGAAATGACGATTGGCGACGACGGCATTCATGTCGATTACACCGGCACTTCGCCCGCGAGCGCCTTCGGCATCAATGTCGTGCTCAATTACACGACCGCCTACACCGCGTTCGGGGTCAAATGCATTGTCGCACCCGAGGTGCCGAACAACGCCGGTTCGCTCGCCCCGATCACGGTTACCGCGCCGGAGGGGTGCCTGCTCAACGCCAAGCGGCCGCGCGCGGTCGCGGCGCGACACACGGTCGGCCATATGCTGCCTGACGTCGTGTTCGGCTGCCTGCATCAGGTCATGGAAGGCGGGGTGCCCGCCGAAGGCGCCTCTTCGCTATGGATCCCGCAGATTTATGGCGGGGCCGATGTGCTCGACGAGCTCGGCGCGGAGGAGGGGAGGGTGCCACCCGAGATCCGGCCTTTCAGCACTGCGATTTTCCACTGCGGCGGCGCCGGGGCGCGGCCCGGCAAGGACGGGCTCGATGTGACGGCGTTTCCGAGCGGCGTGCGGACGATTCCAGTCGAGGCAACCGAGTCGGTGGCGCCGGTGATCTTTCGTCGCCGTGAGTTCCGCGAAGGCTCCGGCGGCGCGGGTCAATTCCGTGGCGGTCTCGGCCAAATCATCGAAATGGGCGGTGCCGACGGCACGCCGATCGCGATGCTGTGCAATTTCGAGCGCATCTCCAATCCGGCGCGCGGCCGCGAGGGTGGCGGTATCGGAGCGCCGGGCCGGGTTACCCTGGTCTCCGGCAGGCCGATCGGCCCAAAAGGGCGGCAGAGCGTGCCG
>JBARIB010000107.1:0-11806 GCA_049799535.1 Allostellaceae bacterium
CTACAAGATACTCGCAGACGGACGAAAAGTTCGGTTCGCTCGCCGGTCCGGCGAGGTCATTGATAGGTGAAGCATATGAGTCGGGCTCGCTTGCACGAACATTATGAGACGATGGTCAGACCCGCGCTGATGCAGGAATTCGGCTACAAAAACCCGATGCAGGTGCCGCGCCTCGAGAAGATCGTGGTGAACATGGGTGTCGGTGAAGCGGTGCAGGACAGCAAAAAGGTCGAAGCGGCAGCCAACGACCTGACTGCAATCACCGGCCAACATCCCGTCATCACCAAAGCGAAGCGGTCTATCGCGACGTTCAAGCTGCGGCAGGGTATGCCGATTGGATGCAAAGTGACCTTGCGGCGTGAGCGCATGTACGAATTCCTCGACCGTCTGATCACGGTGGCGCTGCCGCGCGTCCGCGATTTTCGGGGCCTGCCTGGCAAGAGCTTTGATGGTCGCGGCAATTTCGCGCTCGGGCTCAAGGAGCAGCTCGTGTTTCCCGAGATCGACTACGATCGCGTCGATGCCACACGAGGGATGGACGTGGTCGTCGTCACGACTGCCAAGACCGACGCGGAAGCCAAGGCTCTACTCAGAGCCTTTGAGATGCCATTTGCCAATTGACTTTCCGAGGAGTTTAGCCAGGTGGCGAAAAAGAGCTCGATCGAGAAGAACACGAGGCGGGCAAAGCTCACCAAGAGCATTGCCGGTCGGCGGGCAAGGTTGAAGGCGATTGCGATCGACCGCACCGCGCCGCCCGAAGAGAGGTTTGCGGCACAGCTCAAACTCGCCCAGCTGCCGCGCAACGGTTCCCAGACGCGAGTGCGTAACCGGTGCTCTCTGACTGGCCGCCCGCGCGGCTTTTACCGGAAGTTCAAGCTGTCCCGCATTGCGCTGCGGGAGCTCGCCTCGTCCGGACAAATCCCGGGCATGGTCAAGTCGAGCTGGTAGGAGCACTCGGCGATGACGATGAGTGATCCTCTCGGCGACATGCTGACGCGGATCCGCAACGGGCAACGGGCGCGGCAAGCCGTCGTCGCCTCTCCCGCCTCGAAGTTCCGTGCCAACGTACTCGAAGTGCTGAAGCGCGAGGGATATATCCGCGGCTTCACCCGCGAGCAGGTTCGTCCCGGCGTCTCCGAACTGCGCATCGAACTCAAATACGTCGATGGCGAGCCGGTCATTCGCGAGATCGCGCGGATATCGAAGCCGGGCCGGCGCATCTATTCGGGGATATCCGATTTGCCGCGCAGCTATAACGGCCTCGGCATCTCCATTCTGTCGACCCCGCGGGGGGTCATGTCGGACAACGAGGCACGCGCCGCAAAGGTCGGCGGCGAGGTCCTCTGCCGCGTGTTCTGAGGTCTCGCGATGTCGCGTGTTGGCAAAAATCCTGTCGCCGTCCCGAATGGCGTCGAGGTCCAGCTTTCCGGCCAGATGCTGAGCGCCAAGGGCAGTCTCGGCACCTTGCATCTCGTCGTCAGCAACGAGGTCACCGCGTCGATTACCGATGGCGCGGTTACGATCGCGCCGAAGAACGATACCAAGCGTGCGCGGGCTCTGTGGGGGACGACACGGGCGCTGGTAAGCAACATGGTGACCGGAGTGTCGAGAGGCTTCTCGGTCAATCTGGAAATCAATGGTGTTGGTTACCGTGCCGCTGTGCAGGGCAACACTCTCAATCTGCAGCTTGGCTACAGCCACGAGATCGCCTACCCGATCCCTGACGGCGTCAGAATCACCTGCGAGCGGCCGACCGCGATCACGGTCAGCGGCGCCGACCGTCAGCGGGTCGGCCAAATTGCTGCCGAGATTCGCGCCTATCGGCCGCCCGAGCCTTACAAGGGCAAGGGCATCAAATACGCGACCGAGACGGTACGCCGCAAAGAGGGCAAAAAGAAGTAAGCGATGTCCGAGAGAGCCAAAGCCCTCTTTCTGCGCCGGCAGCAACGGGTGCGCAGGAATTTGCGTCGTGCCCCCAATAATCGGCTGCGCCTGTCGGTTTTCCGCTCGTCGAAGCATATCTATGCGCAAGTCATTGACGACACGGCCGGGCGCACTTTGGCGGCGGCCTCGACCTTGGACGGAGCGCTTAAGACGACCCTTAAGACCGGGGCCGACATTGCCGCGGCCAGTGCCGTTGGCAAGCTCGTCGCCGAACGGGCCAAGGCAGCGGGGATCGAGCAAGTCGTGTTCGATCGCGGCGCCTATCTGTTTCATGGCCGAGTGAAGGCCTTGGCCGACGCCGCCCGCGAGGGCGGTCTCGATTTCTGAAAGGGTCAGCATGGCACGCACACAAGGCGAGCGGCGCGGGCGAGGCGACGGCGACCGGCAGTCGCGCGAGCGCGAGGACAGCGAATTCACCGAGAAGCTCGTCAACATCAATCGCGTTGCCAAGGTGGTAAAGGGCGGTCGGCGGTTCGGCTTTGCGGCCCTCGTCGTGGTCGGGGATCGAAAGGGCCGGGTCGGCTACGGTTCCGGTAAGGCACGCGAAGTTCCCGAGGCGATCCGAAAGGCGACGGAGCAAGCCAGGCGAAGCATGATCCGCGTCCCGTTGCGGGAAGGGCGCACCCTGCACCACGACCTAGTCAGCGGCTACGGCGCCGGCCAGGTGATCGTCCGAGCCGCCAAACCGGGCACCGGGATCATCGCGGGCGGTCCGATGCGCGCGATATTCGAAGCGCTCGGTGTCCACGACGTCGTCGCCAAGTCGATCGGCAGCCCGAACCCGCACAACATGATCAAGGCCACTTTCGCCGCCCTCGGCCGGGCTACCAGTCCGCGCGCGGTCGCAGCGCGGCGCGGCAAGAAGATCGGCGAAATCTTCGGCCGCCGCGAGGGCGAAGCTCGGGAGAACGCTTGATGGAGGCCAGGCGGACGGTTACGGTCGTGCAAACTGGCAGCCCCATCGGCCGCAAGCCCGATCAGGAAGCAACGCTAAAGGGCCTGGGATTGAACAAGCGCCATCGCCGGCGCGTTTTGGAAGACACTCCCGCGATTCGCGGTATGATCAATAAGGTAAAGCACCTCATCAGGATTGAAGAAGAGGGATAGGGCCTTCTCGGAGACCGTCACCGGTATCTGCAAGCGCCTGGGTGAGGTTGGCCGCTGATAGCTGCGGCGGAGAATGATCGGCAGATGAAGCTCAACGAGATCAGGGATAATCCGGGAGCGCACTACCGGGCGAAGCGGGTTGGGCGCGGCATCGGCTCGGGCAAGGGCAAGACCGCTGGACGCGGCGGTAAGGGTCAGACTGCGCGGTCAGGCGTCGCGCTCAACGGCTTCGAGGGCGGCCAAACGCCGCTGCATCGCCGGCTTCCGAAGCGCGGCTTCAATAACAAAATCTTCCGCCAGGATTTCAAGGTGGTCAATCTCGGGCGCCTGCAAGCTGCGCTCGACAGTGGTAAGCTGAGCGCCGAGGGGGCGCTCGACGGTGCGGCACTGGTCGCTTCTGGGATATTGCGGCGGCCCGGCGATGGCGTGCGCCTCTTGGCTAAGGGCGAGCTTCGCACCGCCATCACGATCGAAGTCGAGGGCGCGTCCAAGGCGGCGATCGCTGCGGTCGAGAAAGCCGGCGGAAAGGTCATCCTCCGAACGAGCCGTCGAACGCAGCAGAAGCCGGGTGCGCCCATCGCTTCGGCCTGAATACGGCGGAGCCGGGTCTGGGCCTTTTGGTAAGGGATTGTAAATGGCGTCAGCCGCCGAACAACTCGCTGCCAGCATAAATCTATCGGCGTTCTCCAAGGCCACCGAGCTCAAGAGCCGAATTTGGTTCACGCTCGGCGCCCTGGTGATCTACCGGGCTGGCACCTATATCCCGCTCCCTGGGATCGATCCTGCGATCCTGCAGGAGTTCTTCTCCCGCAATGCCGGCGGGATTCTGGGCATGTTCGACATGTTCTCGGGCGGCGCGCTCGGGCGCATGACGATTTTCGCGCTCAACATCATGCCCTACATCTCGGCATCGATCATCATTCAGCTGCTGACCGCGGTTTCCCCAACCCTGGAAGCGCTGAAGAAAGAAGGCGAGAGCGGACGCAAAAAGATCAACCAATACACCCGTCTCGGCACGGTTCTGCTGGCTGCGGTGCAGTCCTATGGGATCGCGGTCGGGCTCGAGAGCATGCATGGCGGCGGGCAATCCGCGGTGCTCGATCCCGGGTTGTTCTTCCGGCTGGTGACAATGATCACGCTTACCACCGGCACGGTTTTCCTGATGTGGCTGGGAGAACAGATTACTGCGCGCGGCATCGGTAATGGGATATCGCTGATCATCATGGCCGGCATCGTCGCGAACCTGCCGCACGCCTTGGCTTCTACTCTCGAACTCGGACGCACCGGCTCGCTCTCGACGATATTCATCATCGGCCTTCTGGTCATGGCGGTCGTCGTGATCGGCTTCATTGTCTTCATGGAGCGCGCCCAGCGCCGCATCCTCGTCCAGTATCCAAAGCGCCAGGTCGGCAACAAGATGTTCGGCGGCGAATCCTCATATATGCCGCTCAAAATCAATATGTCCGGCGTCATTCCTCCGATTTTTGCCTCATCGCTCTTGATGATTCCCGCGACATTGGCAAGCTTTGGGAGCACCGGGCAGAACTTCGGATGGCTCGCCGAATTCAGCGCTTATTTCGGCTACGGCCGGCCATTGCATATATTGCTCTATGTCGCGGGGATCTGCTTTTTCTCGTTTTTCTATACAGCGATCGTCTTCAATCCGGTCGAGAACGCGGACAACTTGCGTAAACACGGGGGGTTTATTCCCGGGATCAGGCCCGGCAAGAATACCGCCGACTATTTTGACTATGTGCTGACCCGGCTCACCGTAGTCGGCGCGGCCTATCTGTCGGCCGTTTGCGTACTGCCCGAGTTTTTGATTTCACAATATTCAGTGCCGTTCTATTTCGGCGGAACTAGTCTACTGATCGTGGTCAGCGTCACGATGGATACTGTTGCTCAGATCCATTCGCATCTGCTGGCACATCAATACGAGGGTCTGATCAGGAAGGCCAAGTTGCGGGGACGCCGGGGATGAACATCATCCTGCTCGGGCCGCCAGGTTCCGGGAAGGGTACTCAGGCGAAGCGGATCGAGCAGACGCACGGTATCGTCCAACTCGCCACCGGCGATATGCTTCGGGCGACGACCGATTCCGACACCGCCTTTGGGCGGCGGGTTAAGGCCATCATGGATTCGGGGCAGCTCGTGCCCGACGACATTATCGTCCAGATGATCGATCGCCGGATCGCGCAGCCGGATTGCGGCAGGGGCTTCATCCTCGACGGCTTTCCGCGGAACGTACCGCAGGCAAGAGCGCTGGACGCGATGCTGGCCGAGCACAATCTCAAGCTCGATCACGTGATCTTGCTTGAAGTGGACGAGGCGGCGCTGGTCGAGCGGCTGTCCGGGCGCTTTACCTGCACTCAATGCGGCGCCAGCTACCACGACCGGTACAACCAGCCTCGAGTGGAAGGTGTATGCGACGTCTGCGGCGGTAGAGAATTTCTCCGCCGCGCCGATGACCGGCCCGAGGCGGTCAGAGCCCGCTTGGAGGTGTATCGAGCCCAGACCGCGCCGATCCTGCCCTACTACCGCGAGCGTGGCATCCTTCGCACGGTTGACGGCATGGCCGACATCGACGAAGTAACGCGCGAAATCGAGGCGTTGCTCGCCTCGGGATAGCTCTCAGCCACTATATCTGACATGCTCCGCCCCAGAACCAGCGTTCCGGGGTGCCCATGATCGAACCCTATACCGCGGTCGGACTGATCCCGAATTTTTGGGGCATCCGCCGACGCGAGGACATCGCGAAAAACCTGGAGCACCTCGAAAGCCTGACCCACGCGGCGTTCTGGCTGTCCAATCTCGACATTCCCGTCCGCCTCATCGCGATTCCCGAAGGCGCATTGCAGGGGTTCAACGACGAGGTTCTCGATGTCGATCATGCCGAGTTCGCGCGGACCTGCGCGATCGACATACCCGGCCCGGAAACCGACCGCCTCGGACGGCTTGCCCGCAGCTGGGGCGTTTTCATCATGGCGCAGGCCAAGGCACATCACGAGGATTGGCCCGACCGGTTCTTCAATGTCGGCTTCATCGTGGATCCGGATGGCGCCGTCATCTTGAAGCATTACAAGATCTCGGCTCTGTTGCCGTGCGAGCGTTCCGTCTCGCCCCACGATCTGTTCGATTGGTGGATCGAGAAGTACGGCCGCACCCTAGAGGCCTTCTGGCCGGTCGCCGACACTGCGATCGGGCGCTTGGGAATCATGATGGCGATGGAAGGAAGCTATCCAGAAAACGGCCGCGGTCTCGCACTCAACGGCGCGGAAGTCGTCTACCGCGCCTCGCTCCCCGCGCCTTTCACCGAAAATGATTTTTTTGAGATCTCGAACCGGGCGCGGGCGCTGGAAAACAACATGTACATCGTCGCACCCAATATCGGCGGGTACCACCTCTACCCGGACAGCGAAACGCCTATCGATGCGGGAGGCGGCCAGTCGATGATCGTCGACCATCGCGGTCAGATTGTCGGCAAGCAGCGCGACACGAACGGCTCCACGTTCGTCGCCGGCACGATCAATGTCGAGGCGCTGCGCCATCACCGGCAAAACGCCCAGGTGACCAACTGGCCCAAAGACATCCGCGCCGAGCTGGCGCAGATCATCTATGAACAGCCTATCTACCCCAAGAACCTCTATCTCGACAAAGTCCCCGGCCGCCACGCCGACTATAAGCGCGAGGTGATCGACCGACAGGTGCGACTGATGCAGGAGCGCGGGATTTGGAAGCCGCCCTCGGGCGGTCAGTAGTCACCTGGGAGGAGGCTCATGGCGGACACCGTCAAATATTTGCTGGATGAAGGTCGGCTGCCTAAAGATTGGTACAACATCGTCGCCGATCTGCCGCGGCCACCGGATCCGGTGCTACATCCCGGCACCCTGAAACCTATCGGGCCTCAGGATCTGGAGCCCCTCTTCCCGATGACCCTGATCCAACAGGAGGTGGCTACCGAGCGCGCGATCGAAATCCCCGAGCCGGTTCGCGAAGTTTACCGGCAGTGGCGTCCGTCGCCGCTCTATCGCGCGCATCGGCTGGAGCGGGCGCTCGATACCCCTGCTAGGATCTATTACAAATACGAGGGTGTCAGCCCGGCCGGCAGCCACAAGCCAAACACCGCCGTGGCGCAGGCGTTTTACAACAAGGAGGCGGGCGTCAAGCGGCTCACGACCGAGACCGGCGCCGGGCAATGGGGCTCGGCGCTCGCTTTTGCCGGCGCCCTGTTCGGGCTCGAAGTGCGCGTCTACATGGTGCGTATCAGCTTCGAGCAGAAGCCTTATCGCAAGGCGCTGATGGAGGCTTGGGGGGCGCAGTGTGTGGCGAGCCCCAGCACCGAAACCAACGCCGGCCGGCAAATCCTGGCCAAACACCCCAACTCTCCGGGCAGCTTGGGGATCGCCATCAGCGAGGCGGTCGAGGTCGCCGCCCAGCGCGCGGATACCAAATATTCGCTCGGCAGCGTGCTGAATCATGTGCTGCTGCACCAGACCGTCATTGGCCAGGAAGCGATGGCGCAGCTCGAGATGGCGGGTGATTACCCCGACATAATCGTCGGCTGCACCGGTGGCGGCAGCAATTTCGCTGGCATCGCTTTCCCGTTTATCGGCGCGGGACTGCGCGGCGGCGCCAAACCGAGAGTCATTGCCTGCGAGCCCTCCGCCTGCCCTACGCTCACACGCGGAAAATATGCCTATGATTTCGGGGACACCGGACACCTAACGCCGCTCGTCAAAATGCACACGCTGGGTTCGACCTTTGTGCCGCCGGGGTTCCACGCCGGCGGCCTGCGATATCACGGGATGGCTCCGCTGGTGAGCCTGCTGCAGGAGCTTGGCCTGATCGAATCACGCGCCTACTCGCAATCGAGCTGCTTTGAGGCCGGAATCCAGTTTGCGCGAACTGAGGGCATCCTTCCGGCACCCGAGGCCAACCACGCGGTGCATGGGGCGATAGAGGAGTCGCTGCGCTGCAAAGAGGAAGGGACCTCACGCACGATCCTGTTCAATCTTTGCGGTCATGGTCATTTCGACATGCAAGCCTATATTGAGTATCAGGCGGGCAAGCTCGAGGACCGCGGATATGACGACGCCGAGCTCAAAGCCGCATTTGCCGATTTGCCGCAAGTAGCCGACTCGTAGACGCCGGCACCCCAACGGCAGGCAAGGCGGCGCTGGGGGTTGACGGCGGTGGTTCGCTCCCTATAATGCTTGCCCTTGCGAAAGTGCAGCCTAATCCCATCTTTGGTCTTTTGAGGAGAAGCGCAGGTGGCGCGGATTGCTGGCGTCAATATTCCTAATCAGAAGCGCGTGCCGATCGGTCTCACCTATATTCATGGCCTCGGGCGGACCAAAGCGCTCGAAATCTGCAGCAAGGTCGGCATTCCGATCGAGCGGCGGGTGCATGAGATGACCGATGAGGAGGTCTTGCGCGTCCGCGAATTGATCGATCGCGAATACACGGTCGAGGGCGATCTGCGGCGGCAGGTCGCGATGAATATTAAGCGGCTGATGGATCTCGGCTGCTACCGTGGGCTGCGGCACCGCAAAGGGCTTCCGGTGCGGGGTCAGCGTACCCACACCAACGCCCGGACGCGAAAAGGGCCGGCGCGTCCGATCGCCGGGAAGAAAAAATAAGACCTAATCCGAAGCCAACAACACAGACTACGGAAGGGATTGCATGGCGAGAACGGCGGCACCTGCGCCGCGGCTACGTCGGCGTGAGCGCAAAAACATCACCTCCGGCACAGCGCATGTGAACGCGACGTTCAACAACACGATGATCACGATCACCGATGCCCAAGGCAACACGATCGCGTGGTCGTCATCGGGCAGCCAGGGTTTTAAAGGTTCGCGGAAATCGACGCCTTATGCGGCGCAGGTCGCCGCTGAAGATGCCGGCCGCAAGGCCATGGAACACGGCATGCGCACGCTCGATATCGAGGTAAAGGGACCGGGCTCTGGGCGCGAATCGGCATTACGCGCCATCCAGGCGGTTGGGTTTGCGGTAACCTCGATCCGCGACGTGACGCCGATCCCGCATAATGGCTGCCGGCCTCCCAAGCGGCGCCGGGTTTAACGCGAACGCCCTCCCCCCTCTTTGGCGGGAGGTTTATCGGCAACACCGGCGGCAATCAGGCCGGCTCTATTGCGGATCACATCCGCGCTACACGACCGAGGTACGATTGGTGCTCCAGAGAAACTGGCAAACCCTGATAAAACCCAAACAGCTTTCGGTAGAGCCGGGCGATGACCCTCGGCGCGCCGCCACGGTTGTGGCCGAGCCGCTCGAGCGCGGGTTCGGCCTGACGCTCGGTAACGCGCTGCGCCGCGTGTTGCTCTCTTCACTCCAGGGGGCTGCGGTCACCTCGATGCAGATCGAGGGCGTGTTGCATGAATTTTCGTCGATTCCCGGCGTGCTCGAAGACGTGACCGACATTGTCCTAAACGTCAAGAGCATAGATTTGCGGATGTATGGCGAAGGCCCAAAGCGCATGCGGTTGCGCGGCACCGGTCCCGGTGAGGTGCGCGCCAGCGCGATCGAGACCGGCCACGATATCGACATCATGAACCCCGATCTCGTGATCTGCACGCTCGACAGCGGCACCCGCATCGCGATGGAATTGACGGTCGAGAACGGCAAGGGCTACGTGCCGGCAACGCAAAACCGGCCGGAAGATGCGCCGATCGGTCTCATCCCGGTTGATGCCCTTTTCAGCCCCGTGCGCAAAGTCTCTTATCGCGTCGAGAACACGCGCGTCGGTCAGGTAACCGACTACGACCGGCTGGCGCTGCGGGTCGAGACGAACGGCGCCGTGACCCCCGAGGATGCCGTGGCACTCGCCGCGCGCATCCTGCAGGATCAGCTGCAACTCTTCATCAACTTCGAAGAGCCGCGCCATCCTTCTGAGGGGGAAGTCAGGCCGAGCGAGCTGCCGTTCAACAAGAATCTGTTGCGCAAGGTCGACGAACTCGAATTGTCGGTCCGTTCGGCCAACTGCCTGAAGAACGACAACATTGTCTATATCGGCGACCTGGTCCAGAAGTCCGAGGCCGAGATGCTGCGGACCCCGAATTTTGGACGCAAATCCCTGAACGAGATCAAAGAAGTGCTGGCTCAGATGGGCCTACACCTCGGGATGGAGATCCCGAACTGGCCGCCCGAAAATATCGAGGAATTGGCTAAGCGCCTCGACGAGCCCTATTGAGGATACGATGCGCCATCGCCTTCACGGCCGCGGCTTCAGCCGCAAATCCGCCCACCGCAAGGCGATGTTCGAAAACCTCGCGGCGGCGCTGATCAAGCACGAACAGATCAAGACGACGCTGCCGAAGGCAAGGGACCTGCGCCCGATTGTTGAGCGGTTGATCACGCTGGGCAAGCATGGCGGTCTCGCCAATCGCCGCCGCGCCATCGCGGCGTTGCAGGATACGGGTCTGGCGAACAAACTGATGACGACCCTGGCAGAGCGCTACGGCAGCCGGCCGGGCGGCTACACCCGTATCATCAAAGCCGGCTACCGCTACGGCGATAATGCCGCAATGGCGCTGATCGAGCTAGTGGACCGCGACCTCGAAGCAAAGGGCAAAGATTCCGGCCCGAGCGCTGCCAAGGAAGAGGGCGAAGCCGAGGCGGCGTAATTTCGGACGCTAACTACCGCCGCTTGGCAGAAAGGCCGAGTGAGGTAGCCACCGCCCCCGACATCTAGCCGTGCCAGTGCGCCTTGATCGCTTCGCGCGGCTCGCCCCCGATCGCGTGGACCGAGAGGGCGCAATCTGCTAACCCCTGCGCTATGTCGCTGACCCTCTATAACACGCTGACACGCCGCAAGGAGGCGTTCGAGCCGCTCGATCCGATGCGAGTACGGCTCTATGTCTGCGGACCGACTGTCTACGACCGGGCCCATATCGGCAATGGCCGGGCTATCGTCGTCTTCGATGTGCTCTACCGGCTGTTGCGTGATCTCTATGGGCGCGAGCATGTGCTTTATGTGCGCAACATCACCGACGTCGAAGACAAGATCAACGCTGCGGCCCGCAAAAATAACGAGCCGATCGCGGCCCTGACGGCGCGGACGACAGCGGCTTTTCACGAGGATATGGCGGCACTCGGCGCTCTACCGCCCGATATTGAGCCGCGAGCAACCGAATACATCCCGCAGATGATCGCCATGATCGAACGGCTGATCGCGAGCGGGCACGCCTATGTCGCCGAGGGCCATGTGCTGTTCTCGGTCGCCTCCGACCCTAATTATGGCCAGTTCTCGCGACGCAGCCGTGACGAGATGATTGCCGGCGCGCGGGTCGAGGTTGCACCATACAAGCGCGATCCCGCCGATTTCGTGCTATGGAAGCCGTCCGACGCCGAGCTGCCGGGATGGGATAGTGCGTGGGGACGCGGCCGGCCGGGTTGGCACATCGAGTGCTCGGCGATGAGCGAGACGCATTTGGGTGAAACCTTCGACATCCATGGCGGCGGTCTCGATCTTGTCTTCCCGCATCATGAGAACGAAATTGCGCAAAGCACTTGCGCGCATGGCGGCCGCCCCTTCGTCCGGTATTGGATGCATAACGGCATGCTGACCGACGCCGGCGCCAAGATGTCAAAGTCACTCGGCAATATCCGCACAGTGCGCGAATTGCTCGACGAGGCGCCGGGCGAGGCGATCCGGCTCGCGTTGCTGACCGCGCATTATCGCGACCCGCTCGACTGGACGAGCGAGAGAGTGCGCCAGGCGCGACACACCCTCGAC
>JBARIB010000108.1:0-1934 GCA_049799535.1 Allostellaceae bacterium
GCCAATACCCTCAACTTCGGCACCCACTACAAGGCGATTGCCGTCGAGTATAAGGCCGGGGACTGGTATCTCGGCATGGACCTCACCGACCTCTGGGATTGGCCGAACGGACCCCGTGGATATCTAAAGGCGATCGATCCCCTGACCGGTAAAGCCAAGTGGGAGGCGCCGAGCGACATTCCTCGTTACTCGGGCGTGCTGTCTACCGCCGGAAATGTCGTGTTCAGCGGTCAGCTCACCGGCGAGTTCGAGGCGTTCGACGCCGACACTGGCGCCAAGCTGTGGTCCTTCCAAACGGGATCGGGGATCGAAGGCCAGCCGATCACTTGGGAGCAGGATGGCGTCCAATATGTCGCCGTGTCGAGCGGCATCGGCGGGGTCTACTCGATCTTCTCCGGCGACGAACGCTTGAAGAGTGTTCCGGCGGGCGGCTCGCTCTGGGTCTTCGCGCTACATCGGAAATGACAGGGCGCGGCCTCGGCGGAGTGGCTGCCCTGGCGTTTGCGTTGATCGCCGCACGATCCGCGGCAGCCGACGACCGACCCCGACCCGCCGGGGACCCCGGCTCAGAGGCCGAGCAAGTGCGGAGCGGCAAGGCCCTTTACGCACAGCACTGCTCGCACTGCCATGGATTTGGCATGGTCAATGCCGGAAACGTCGTGCCCGATCTGCGCGAGTTTCCAACGGATGACGAGCAACGTTTCGTCGACACGGTGACCCACGGCAAGAACAATCGCATGCCCCCGTGGGGCGATGTCTTGACGTCCGCGGACATCGAGGCGCTGTGGGCCTATGTCCGGACCGGGGGGAAATGACGGGCCGGCGATCAGCGATCCGGTTCGCGGCCGCACTGCTGGTCGTCGCGGCGGTGGCAGCGCCGACACGCGGCGAGGAGGTTCTTCGAGTATGCCTCAATGCGAAGGTTCCGCTGTGGTCGGTGTACGACGGCGGCAAAGGGGGCGGTTTCGACCGCGCGGTTGCGGATGCGGTGGCTAAGCGGGTTGGGCGGAAGCTGGCCGTTCAGTGGTTCGAAACCAAACTGGAATCGGACAGCAGCACGACCTTGGCGGCTGACGCGCTTCTTTCCGATCACCGGTGCCAGCTCGTCGGCGGCTATCCCCTGGTCGAGAGCGCCCTCGGCAAGCCGGCAATGAAGTCGGCCAGAATGCCGGATTTTGTCGGTGCCAAGCCCACCGACCGCGGACGGTCGATCGAGCTTGGAATTCTCGCGCCGAGCCGGGCCTATCATTTCGCGGCGCTGACTGTCGTGCTCGGCCCCGCGGTTACGGCGCGGATCGCCGGTCTGGCGAGCCTCGAGGGGGTCAAGATCGGGGTCGAAGGCGGTACGCTTGCCGATGCGATACTGATGCTGTTCGGCGACGGCCGCTTCGCCAATCAGATCACCCATGTCGTCCCCGGGCGCGGCGAGCTTCTGCCGCGGCTTGAGCAAGGCCAGTTCGACGCGACCCTTGTCGAGCTGCGCCGCTTCGACGCTTACCGGGCCACACACCCCGAGACGAAGTTGAAGCCTTCCGGCTATTATTTTCCCGTCGGGTTCAACATTGGATTTGTCGGGCTGTCCGTCGACCGGGACCTGATCGAGCAGGTCGACCGCGCGATTGCAGACATGGCGGAGGGGGACGAGTTCCCAGCCCTCGCCCGGGCTGCCGGCGCCACCTACATGCCGCCGCGCCAGCCAAATGTTTCACCCGATCTCGCTCTCACCGACCTTCGGCGGAACTGAGGTCGCCGCGCGCGCCTAGTTTGACCGGGTCGAGCGCCCCCGCGCTTCTTGAGCCTCCGCTATCGCTGTCATCACTCGGCGGGGGGTGATCGGGGTTTCATTGACCTCCGCGCCGATGGCGGCGAGCGCGTCGCGGACGGCGTTGGCAATCGCGGCGGGCGGGGCGACGGCGCCGCCTTCGCCCATGCCC
>JBARIB010000109.1:0-6089 GCA_049799535.1 Allostellaceae bacterium
ACGTGCCCTTACCCGGCGCCGGGCGATAGCGCGCCTTCATGCGCTGCGCTTGAAACGCACCACAATTGGAGCAGCTCGAGATTTCGCGATAGGTCCCCTGCGCCGGCAACCACACCTCGATGTCGTAAGTTTTCTGAGCGGCGAAACCCATATCGCCCGTCGATAGCAGCACGACACGGTAGGCAAGGCCGAGACGCTTCAGCACCTCCTCGGCGCAGGCGGTCATCCGCTCGTGCTCGGCTGCCGAATCCTCCGGTTGCGCTATCGAGACGAGCTCGACTTTTTCGAATTGATGCTGGCGGATCATGCCGCGAGTGTCCTTGCCCGCCGCGCCGGCCTCGGAGCGGAAACAAGGAGTCCAGGCGGTGTAGCGCAGCGGCAGCGCACGTTCCTCGAGGATCTCGCCGGCAACCAGGTTGGTCAACGGCACCTCGGCGGTCGGGATCAGCCAGAAACCATCCGTCGTCCGGAACAAGTCTTCCGCAAACTTCGGCAGCTGGCCGGTTCCGAAGGCCGCATCGTCACGAACTAGCAGTGGCGGCGATACCTCGACATAGCCGAACTCGGTCGTGTGCAGATCGAGCATGAACTGGCCAAGGGCGCGCTCGAGCCGGGCCAGCGCACCGCGCAGCACCACAAAACGTGAGCCAGAGAGTTTGCCGGCTTGCGCAAAATCCATCATGCCGAGCCGCTCGCCGATTGCTTCATGCGACAGCGGGGTAAAATCGAATGGAGGAGGCTCGCCATAGTGGCGCAAGACCCGGTTGGCGGTCTCGTCCGGCCCGTCCGGTACTTCCGCGGCCGGCAGATTCGGCAGCCCGGCGAGGAGCTCGTCAATCTCGGTACGCAGGCGCGCCGCCTCGGCGCTCGCCTGTCCCTCGATCTCGCGGTCCTGTGTGCTCTGGTTCAGTAGCGGCTCGATGTCTTCGCCGCGTTTTTTCGCGGCCCCGATCTCGCGCGCAACCCTGTTGCGCCGAGCCTGAGCTTCCTGGGCGCGGGTTTCGGCGGCGCGCCAGGCGCGATCGAGCGCCAGGAGCTCCTCGGCGCGGGGAGGTAAGCCGCGCCGCGTCAACCCACGGTCGAATTCCGCCGGGTGGTCGCGGATCCATCTGAGGTCGTACATAACGTCCCGGGATATAGAGGTGCGAGGCCGGCGCGTCCATCCGGCTCATACGAGGCTCAGGCCCCGGCCGCCGGCTTGCCTTTGCCGGCGAGCTCAGCCTCCTCTTCGGCCTCGCGCCGCGCGCGCGCCTTCTCGACCATGCGGCACGAGATTATCGACGCCTCGAAAAGGATGATCAAAGGGATGGCGAGGCTCGTCTGGCTGACGATATCGGGCGGAGTCAGGACCGCCGCTACGACGAACATGATGACGATCGCATAACGGCGTTTCGAGGCAAGGCCCGCCGATGTGACAAGCCCGACCCGCGCCATCAGGGTCAGCAGAACCGGCAGCTGAAAGGCCACGCCAAAGCCGAACAGCAGGGTCATGACCAGCGACAGGTACTCGTTGACCTTCGCTTCGAGCACGATTGGAAGCCCGCCATCGGCGGCGGCCGGCGTCTCGAAGCTGACGAAGAACCGCCACGCGACCGGAATCACGACAAAATAGGCGAGCGCCGCGCCCATTGCGAACAGCACCGGGGTGGCGAAGAGGTAGGGATAGAACGCGCGCCGTTCGTTCTTGTAGAGACCGGGCGCAATGAATTTCCATAGTTGGGCGGCGACGATCGGGAAAGCGAGGCAAAAGCCTGCCCAGAACGACACCTTGACATAAGTGAAAAAGGCTTCGGTCAGACCGGTGTAGATCAGATGCCGCCCGGTCTGGCCTTCGAAAATGACAGCCAGCGGATGGACCAAGAATCCGTAAATACGCTCTTTGAACTGATAGCAGATCAGAAACGCTACCAGGACCGCTCCGATCGACCACATGAGGCGGTTGCGGAGCTCAATCAGGTGATCGAGCAGCGGCATCCGGCCGTCTTCTAGTTCTGCCTCCCGGTCGTCGTCGGTCATTCACAAACCTTTGGGGAGAGTCCCGTAAGTCACTCCCGCGCGAGCGGGCCACCTTGACCCCCCGCTTGTGCCGCAGCGACATCTCGGACCGATGGCTCACCCTGGGGCGGATCTGCAGCAGCGTCGTACACCGACGCGACAGCGGGTTCCGGAGTTGGGGTCTCCACCGGCGGCGGCTGCATTTCTGGCTGTTGAACAGTTTCAGGCGCGGGCGTGGCTGCCGGTTCGGGATCACGGAAATTCGGCAGCTCCGGCGGCTGCAGACTTTCCGCGAGGCTTCCGGTCGGATCGATGGTTTGACGAAACTCCTTCTCGAGGTCGATTTCAGTCGCCTTCTTCAATTCCTGCCGCATTTCGTCGAGCTCAGCCTCGCGGATCATCTGCTCGACGCTGCTCTGAAACTCGCGCGATAAGGTGCGCGCCTTCTTCACCCAATAGCCGGCGACGCGTAGCGCTTTAGGCAGATCCTTCGGCCCGACTACGATGAGCGCGACGACCCCGATCAACAGCAGCTCCGACATGCCGAGGTCAAACAGCATCGCGGCAGCGCTCCAAGGGGTTTTGCTGGGGAAAGTGCGACATTCGAAAGCCGGGCGATGATGTCAGATGAGGGTTATGTGGGCAACGCGTCCATTCCGTAAAGCGCATCAAAGCGGAATGGAATGCGGATCCTTTGACGTTGCTCGGTAATCAGACGCTTTGATTTTCCACTTGGGTCTCTGCCGCGCCTTCGGGCAGTACCGTCGGCGTGAGCTGAAGAAAGCCGGCAGCGCGTAATTCATCAAGGCCGGGCAATTCGCTAAGGCTATCGAGGCCGAAATGGACGAGAAACTCCTGCGTCGTCGCCCAGAGGAGAGGGCGACCGGGAGCGGCCCGGCGCCCTTTGGGGCGGACCCAGCCAGCTTCCATCAATGCGTCGATCGTGCCCTTCCCCGCACTTACACCCCGGATCTGTTCGATCTCGGCGCGGGTCACCGGCTGATGGTAGGCGATCACCGCCAGGGTCTCGACCGCAGCGCGCGATAACTTGCGGGCGACCGAGCGTTCGACGCGCAGCAGGGGTGCGAGATCGGGCGCGGTGCGGAAAACCCAGCCGCCAGCCAGCCGAACAAGGTTGACGCCACGCCCGGCATAGCTCTCCGATAATTCCCTCAAGAGCCCCGGAAGGTCCGCCGCCGCGTCCAGGCGCCGCGATAGGTCCTCCTCCCCCAACGGCTCGGCCGATGCGAACAGCAGCGCCTCAAGGATGCGCAACTGCTGTGCCCGCTCGCTCACGGACCGGCTCTCACCTCATGAGCCGGCCTCGGCGCTGTGCTCCGCAGGTAAATCGGCCCGAATGCACGGTCCTGGCGCAGCTCGATGCGGCCGCCACGCGCCAATTCGAGGGTCGCCGCGAAAGTCGCTGCCAGCGCTGACCGGCGGAAGATCTCGCCACGCAGCTCGGGCGGCAAGAAGTTCGTCAGCTCGCGCCAATCCGGAACTCGGCCAAGAAAGCGTGCCAGGCGCTGTAGCGCCTCCTCCATCGAATGAAAGGCCGTGGGCTCGATGGTCAGCACACCGCCCTCTGTGCGCCGGCGGCCGTCGCCGTAGGCGCGAAGCAACTCGTACAATCCCAGGTCATGGACCGGCACCGTGATCACCGCGAGCCCTTCGGGAGCGCCGCGCAAGAATATGTCCTGCCCGATGCGCGGCCGCGCCATCAGCCGGCTCCCCGCCGTCTGCAAGGCGTCAAGCATTCTCAGCCGGTGCTCGAGCTCGGCCGCCAGCTCGGTGCCGCTCGGCTCGTCGTCCTGCGGCGGTTGCGGTAACAACAGACGCGACTTCAAGTAAGCCAGCCACGCCGCCATGACCAGGTAGTCGGCGGCAAGGTCGAGCCTCAGGGAGGGCTGCCTCGCAATAAACGCGAGGTACTGATCGGCCAAAGCCAGAATCGAAATCTTGCCGAGATCGACCTTCTGCTCGCGAGCCAAGGCGAGCAACAAATCGATCGGCCCCTCATACCCGTCGAGCTCGAGCACGAGCTGCTGATCTTGGGCAAACTCCCGTCTCACTGACCGTGCCCTGTGATCGTCAGGACGAAGTTGTACAGCGCTTCCGCCGGTATTCCGATTACCCAGGCGAGTATGTTTAAGTTGTGGCCGATCTGTGCGCCGAAATAGGGAAGTATGAAGAGGAAAAGCAGCAGGATCAACATGCCGTAGCGCTCAAGCCGAGCCAACGGAAGCGCCAGCGCGTCCGGCAAAAGCCCTACCGCGACCCTGCCGCCGTCGAGCGGAGGTAAGGGCAGCATGTTAAAGACGCAAAGGATCACATTGATCAAGATCGAGTTCGCCAAGTTTAGCTCAAGCCAAGCCGCTAGGCCTGCTGGGAATATAATCAGGCTGTAGATTAGTAATCCCGAGAGGATGGCCAGCAGCACGTTCGTGGCCGGACCCGCCAACGCCACCCACACCATATCGCGGCGGGGCCGGTCGAGCCTCCTGAAATTGACCGGCACGGGCTTTGCGTAGCCAAACAGGAACGGCGAGCGCAACAGCATCAGCATCGCCGGCAAGATGATCGTGCCGAACGGATCGACGTGTTTCAACGGGTTGGCTGTGACGCGGCCGGCCCGCCAGGCCGTATCATCGCCGAAGTGGTAGGCGACAAAGCCGTGCGCCGCTTCGTGGAGCGTGACCGCAAAAATCACCGGCAGCACCCAAGTGCTGGCCTGGTAAAGCATCGCGGCCATACCGCCCGTGGCAATCACCGCCGTGTGAGCTCCGTTGTTCCCGCTCCCGCGAGGAGCACGTCAAATTCTGCATCGGCTTGTTGCCGATCAAAGCCATTCACCGCCGAACGGCGGCGCATCGTCTCGGCGCGCCTCAGCCGCTCGGCGGTCCGCTGTGATATCGGCACGGCCGCGGCGGCAATTTCCTCCATCTCGCCAGGATTGCCGTTGCAGTGAAGGACCAAATCGCAGCCAGCCGTCAGCGCCCGCCGTGCTCGGGCGCCAGGTCGACCGCCGAGCGCCCGCATCGACAGATCGTCAGAGATAAGGACGCCGTCGAAACCGATTTCAAGACGGATGACCTCTGCGACCACGCGCCGCGACAATGTCGCCGGCAAGGTCGGGTCGACCGCCGTGTACACGATGTGCGCGGTCATCGCCCACGGCATCTCCGCAAGCGTTCGGAACGGCGCAAAATCGGTGCGCGCCAGCTCTTCGAAGCCGGTTTCGACCACCGGGCAAGCGTGATGGCTGTCGACCCTTGCCCGGCCGTGGCCCGGCATATGCTTCATAACCGGCAAGACGCCGCCCTGGAGCAGCCCTTCGCACACCGCACGGGCGAGCCGGGTGACGCGATCGGGATCGCTGCCATAAGCGCGGTCGCCGATCACCGGATCCGCCCCTTCGATGGCCAGGTCCAGCACCGGCAAGCAATCGACGGTGATCCCCAGCCCCGCCAAATCGTCGGCCATCAGGCGGGCGCCGAGATGCGCAGCCTTCTCGGCGAGGAGATCGGGCAAGGACGCAAGATGCGCGGCCGATGGGTAGAGCCGCCAATGGGGCGGCCTCAACCGCGCGACTTGGCCGCCCTCCTGATCGATCAGGATCGGCGCCTCGCTGCGGCCGACGCATTCGCGCAACGCAGCGACCAGTTCCCGAACCTGATCTGGAGAGCGGCAGTTACGCCGGAACAGAATGAAACCGACCGGATTGGCGGAGGCGAAGAAATCGCGTTCGAAGGCGTTCAGGTTCTCGCCGGAACATCCGAGCACAACCGCAAGCGGGGCCTCATCTGACAATGATGCACCCGACATTGCGACGCTTCAGCTCGCCGCAGATCCTCTCCGCATCAGCAGTAGGGGTTGTTTGGATGCGAAAATAGACGCCCTTGTCGCCGAGGTCGGCCCTGATCGGAGTCGCCGCGAGGCTGCCGAGCAGGTCGGAATTCGCCCTCTTGATGCGCTCCCATTCCTGGCGCGCCGCATCCTCACTGCGCACGGAACCCAGCTGGATTCGGGTGGCGGCGGTCTTTGCCTGGTGTGATTGCGCAGCGGTTGCGGTGGAAGCTGCAAGCGCGCCGGAC
>JBARIB010000110.1:0-3231 GCA_049799535.1 Allostellaceae bacterium
TTCTTCTCGATGTTGAACGGCTTGCCTGTCGCACGCATCGGCGTCCTCCTGTTTCCAGTTGTTTCGATCGTACGACCGCCTGACCCGACCCCTTCGCTCCAGCCCCATTACTAGCCTTCCTCGCTACTACGGATCGGTCCGCCCCAGTGCTCCGCATCGGTACTCTCGCCTCGCGGTTTTCGCCGCTTGGGTTTCTCCCTTGGCATCAGAGCGACTGGTTCCTGCAGTTCCGCGTAAAAGCCTGCATCCGAGTCACGCCCCCTCTACGCCGGTCGCCGCCTGCCCAGTCATCAGGCACCTGACAGGCTTTTCCCAGAAGGGTTTCACGCTCCTGGTTTTGACGACACTAGCTTCTTTACGACGCGTCTTCGAAGGGTTCACTTTCATTCGTCTCTCGCATGCTCACCTGCTCAAGGTCTTCCTTGAGCTTTTCCCCCAACGCTCACGACCACGGCTCTTTACCGCAGCAGCTTGGGGCGGTTTGTGACCCGCTCCTGAAAGCCGATCCCGAGGGGCCCACCCTCATCTTTCACGCAGCTTTACGACATAGCTTTAGACGTTCATGGAGAACTCCTTTCCATGTCTCTGCAGCACACTGAAGCCGAGGAAGTCGAACGTCTCCGGCTTGCCAAGCCCTGCCCGCTCCCGATCCTCCGCCGCTCGGCGGCCGAACTGGATCAGACGGGTCTTGTCCGGGTGCAGGGTCAGCGCAAACTGTGCCAACCGATCCCGCAGTTCCGCCTGGAACCGCTCGGCATCGGCTTGGTGCTCAAAGCCGGCAACGATGTCGGTGGCATAGCGCCCCAGGATGATGTTTCCTTGGGCATAGTGGCGTCGCCACCGCTCCGCCCAGAGATCGAAGACGTAATGCAGGTAGATGTCGAGGCATCGCAAGCGGGTGCGATTGTAGTCGGCGACGAAGGTGTGGAGGTAGGCGTCGCGTTCCATCAATAGGGCGAAATCGGCAGGGTCGAGAGCATTGCCGCACAACACGCGATGGGGTCCGAGAAGCCACATATCCCGGGGTCTGCTGACTGGCGGGCCCTCTGGGATTGCGGGGAGCGCATCGGCGGGGTCGTCGGCCGGGTCGGGCGCGTCCCGAGAGGATGTCGATATCGGCACGCAATGAATGCGACGGCAATCGTCTTCTGCCGGGGAGGGATCCCGACATAAATAGGCGCCTCGGAATAAGCCATTCGCTTCAGGACATTGCGCCGCCAGCGAGCAACGGCATCACCCAGGATGTACATTCTTGACACTCCCATCGGCGGCGATCGCCCAGCTCTGGATCCCATTCATGTGGTAGAATAGCGGGCCAGACTCGAGCGGGCCCCGTTCATCGATAAGTTGCTGGTGTGTCGGCTGCGAATAGCCAGTCTCGTCAGTGGCGCGGCTCTGGATCACGGCCGGCGTCCCATCCCAGATCCACGGGAAGCGGAAGCGCGTCTGAGAGATCGGCAGCACCGGATCCTGCAGCGCCGCGAGGCTCCAGCTCTTGCCGCCATCCGTCGAGATCTCGACCCGCGCGATCTTTCCACGACCGGACCAGGCGAGACCGGTGATCTCGTAAAATCCGGGTCCCGGCAGGTTCATCTCGCCCGACGGAAAGGTGATCACTGATTTCGCTTCCATGGTGAAAGTGAAGATCCGAGCCTTGCCTGTCTTGGTGATCAAGTCCGTGTACTTCGACGTCTCCTCACGCGTGTAGAAAGGTTTGTCGCTGACCTCGAGCCTTCGCAGCCATTTGATCGAGATGTTGCCCTCCCAACCGGGGAGGAAGAGGCGCATCGGATAGCCCTGTTCCGGTCGGATTGCCTCGCCGTTCTGCGCAAAGACGATGAGGGCATCCGAGAGGCACTTGTCGATCGGTACGCTGCGGGTCATCACCGCGGCGTCGGACCCTTCAGCCAGTACCCACGCACCACCAGGCTTGAGCCCGGTTTGCTTCAGCAGCGTCGACAGCGGCACGCCGGTCCATTCCGAGGTCGAGACGAGCCCATGCGTCCGCTGCACGGTCGGCTCCCGCGCTTTCATGATCTCGCTCCCGCTCGAGCCCGAGCATTCCAGGAAATAGGTTCGCGACACGGTCGGGAAGCGCTTGAGATCGGCAAGTGAGTACTTGATCGGCCGCTCGACCATGCCGTGGACAATGAGGCGGTGTCTGGCAGGATCGATGGTCGGGATACCGGCGTGGTGTCGTTCGTAGTGCAGGCCTGACGGCGTAATAGTGCCGTAGCTCGCCTGCAATGGCGTGAAAGAGGCGGTACGGGTCGGATTTACCCAACGCACATCGGTCTCGAACTGCGAGCGGGAGCCATAGCCGCCGTCGACGCCCATGAGACGGCCCGGCTCCTTAGTCGGGTCGTCCGGCACCTGATATTCGACCGCGCCTGGAGGTGCCTTGGCAAATGTCGTGCGCGGCAGCATCGCAGTTGCGCTCCCCGCGGCCACCAAACCGGCGCCATGGATGAGCCCGCGGCGCGTTGGCGCGAACGCAAACATGCCCTCTTGGCAGTCGCAGTCTTGTCCGGCGGCAACCTCGCGCGCTTGTGCTTCGGTGATCGGTTCGCCGAGACGGCCAAGCGCATCGGCGATCGCCTGCGCTCGGGTAGAGACACGTTCGGGATCCATGGAACGTCCCGTCATAGGGATACGAACCTCCTTGTCGAGAGGGGACCGGGGCGGGCGGTCGGGTTCGCTGCTGACTCCGCGCTGGAGGAAAGCGGATTCGAACTGTTGGTTCCCCTACCGGTGGGATCGGGTAGGAGCTCGGTGCTATGGCTTCTTGTGGCCTAACAACCGTACAGCGCCGCTATTAGTCCACAACCAAAGATATGTCGGACAGACCGATGCTAACAAAAATGGTAGTGGACAAGACCGCCCTTATCGCGGTAAATTCGAGCACGCTCTCTGGGTCGCTAAGTGGCTGAACGAGATCAGTTTTTCGGATGGATCAGGGATAGCACAGTTGGGCCGGCTCCTTTTATAGACGGTAAATTGGACCAGCGGGCAACCCCGTGTCGGCGGAAACATAAAGCATTTCCGCAGCTTAAGGCTGAAATAGCACTAGAAGCTGCCGAGCGGAAAAAACAAGATTCAAGCTTATAAGGGCCCAAAATAGCGCCCTTACGCTTCCGATATCATCCACAAACACCCTGGAATCGTCGCTAATTCGCCAGCCGCCAGCAATCCCGCTTCAGAGACGGGTTCGCTCGTGACTCCCCCCTCCAG
>JBARIB010000111.1:0-19126 GCA_049799535.1 Allostellaceae bacterium
GGCGTGAATATTCAGGCAGCCGCGTCGCGGCGCCCTCAGTAGCGGACGCGGCAGGATCAGCCCATAGGCCGCGACGACCGCGGCATCGGCGTCGAGCGCGGCAAATGCCGCCTGCTCGCCCTCGCCGCGCAGTGTCACGGGACAGTGCACTGGCAGCCCATGCTCCCGAGCCAGGACTTCAACCGCCGAAGGCTGCAGCCGGTGGCCGCGTCCGGCTGGGCGCGGCGGCTGGGTATAGACCGCGAGAAGATGGTGTCCGGCATCGATCAGGGCGCCGAGAATCGTCGCCGCAAAAGCCGGCGTGCCCATGAAGACGAGATTAAGGGCTCGTCTCGGACCAGTCTTATTGATTGCTCTGCCCCTCCGGGGTCAGGCGGTTTCGAGCTCTCGGCTGCGCTTGGCTTTGGCCAACTTGCGCAGAATCATACCACGCTTCAGCGACGAGATATGGTCAACGAACAGCACCCCGTCGAGATGGTCGATCTCGTGCTGCAGGCAGGTCGCCAGAAGCCCCTCGGCCTCCATCTCGCGGATCTCGTTCTCGTAATCCAGATAGCGCATGCGGATCTTGGCCGGGCGGGTGACGTCGGCATAATGCTCCGGCAATGATAGGCAGCCCTCGCTGCACGTCATCTGCTCGGGCGAGCGCCACAGGATCTCGGGATTGGCCACCTTTAAGGGTTGAGGCTTTTCACCCTGACGCGCGACATCGACGACAATGACGCGCCTCGGCTGTCCAACTTGCGGCGCGGCGAGACCGATGCCGATCGAGCCGTACATGGTCTCCAGCATGTCATCCATCAGTCGGCGGACTTTATCGTCGACTGCCGCGACCCGACGCGCCTTTATCTTCAGACGAGGATCAGGGGCCGTGATGATCGGAAGCATAGCCATGACGGGTTTTAGGTAGGCGGCAGCCCGTTTAGGGTCAATATGGCCGGCTGGAGGCGCGTCCCAGCGTTTTTGTGAAGGCCTCAATTATCTCTTCCAGCGGGCGGCGCAATATCGTCTCGTTGGTGAACAATTCGAACTCCGCCCATTCGTCAGACGCGCGGAGTGCCTGACGGATTGCAATATCCGCTGTTGATAGCCGCTCAGCAAACGCCGCGGCATTTCTGCCCGCGATCCTCAAGCGTGTGACATTGGTCGCGGCCGCGGAACGCAGAACTTCGCATTGAGGATGCTCTTTCAGTCGCTGAAAGAGGCTCTCGGCCGCCGCCGCGGCGCTCGCGAACCGTTCGCTGAACCCTTCGAGATAGTGCAGCGCCACCGCGGCATAGGGCCAGGCCTGGCGAAGGCTGCCGCCGAACATGCGGCGCTGGTGATAGAGGCCCTCGAGAAGCTGCTTCGGGCCGGCGAGCACAGCGCCGCCGGCGGCATTGAAATACTTGTAGAGCGAGACATAAACCGTGTCGAACGGCGCTGCATAGCTAGCCGGCGATACTCCAGTATAGGGCGCAGCCAAAAAGATGCGGGCGCCGTCCAAGTGGAGGCCGATTCCGCGCTCGCGCGCAAAAGCCGCGATGCGCTGCATTTCGGCGAAATTAAAAACGTCGCCCTGTAACCGGCGCACTGGGCATTCGATCGAGATCACCCCCACCGGCGTCGCGACCCGCGCGTCTTCGGCTTGCGCGAGTTCGGCCTCGATCTCGGCCAGGGTGAAGGTGGCGCGCCCCGGCGCGAGCGGGATCAGGGTCAGGCCGCTCAGCTCCTGCGCGCAGTCGCCGGTATCATTATATATGTGGCTGTCGCGCTGTAGCAGCACCCGGCGGCCGCGTTGTGCAAGAAGTCGCAATGCGAGATGATTGGCCAGCGTGCCGCTGGGCAGAAAGAGGGCCATTTCCTTGCCGAGCAGCGCCGCCATACGGTTTTCGAGTTCGGCCACCACCCCGTCGCGCGAGAATTCGTCGGCCGCGATCCCGCGCTTCTCGGCGAGCCGCACGAGCAAATGCGCGTAGTCCGATGGCGACAGCGCCAAGCCGTCGGAGCGAAAATGGACCGACCCACCGTCGTATTCACGCATTTTCCACCGGTCTCCGACCTTGAGAGAGGGCAGAACTTAGCGCACGAGATCGGCGAGGGCGATGACGCCGACATTGCGGCCATCGGCATCGCACACCGGGAGGCGGTCGGCGCGGCGCAAAGTCATTGCCGAAAGCGCGTCGCGCAACGACGTGTCGAGAGGCAGCGGCTCGCCTTCGGCGGTTTCATCGCGGCGCACCCGATCGGCGATTTTGCGTAGCGACAAGAGCTTTAGACCGATACCCTCGCGGCCGACGAAATCGGCGACGTAATCGCTCGCCGGGTGCTCCAAGATCTCGACAGAGGAACCGAGCTGGGCGATCCGGCCTTCTTGCATAATCGCGATCCGAGTGGCGAGGCGCAACGCCTCCTCGATGTCGTGGGTTACGAACACGATGGTTTTCGCCGTGGCACAGTGAATATGCGCAAGCTCGGCCTGCAAGGCGTCGCGAGTGATCGGATCGACTGCGCCGAAAGGTTCGTCCATCAGCAATATCTCGGGGTCGGCGGCGAGGGCGCGGGCGACACCGACGCGCTGCTGCTCGCCACCAGAGAGCTCATGAGGGTATTTACCGCGATAGATCTGCGGCGCGAGCCGTAATAGCTCGAGGAGCTCGGTGACCCGGTCGCGCATCCGCGGACGCGGCCATTTGAGAAGCCGCGGCACGGTCGCGATGTTGTCCTCGACCGTCCAATGCGGAAACAACCCAATCGACTGGATTGCATAGCCGATACGCCGCCGCAGTGCTTCGGCCGGCACGGCCCTGATGTCCTCCCCGGCTATTCGGATCGCTCCGGAATCGATCGCGACGAGGCGGTTGATCATTCGCAAGGTCGTCGACTTGCCACAGCCCGACGCGCCGAGCAAGACGCAGAAATCGCCGGCCGGGACCTGCAAGCTCAAACCATCGACGACCCGACGGTCGCCGTAGGATTTCGTGACTTTGTCGACTTCGATCATCGCGCGAAGCGCCGGCGCAGCGCGGTCGTCAGGATTTGCAATATAAAATCGGCGCCGAGCGCGAGAAAGATTGCCGGCAACGCTCCCAGCAGAACAAGATCGACGGCATACTGCCCAAGCCCTTCGAACACAAAGGTACCAAGTCCACCGGCACCGATCAGCGCTGCGACCACCGCCAGCCCGATCGCCTGCACGGTTACGATGCGCAACCCGGCCAGCAACACCGGCAACGCCAGCGGCAGTTCAACTTGCCAAAAGATCTGGCCGCTGCTGAGCCCCATGCCGTGCCCGGCTTCGACGACGGCGCTATCGACACTTGTCAATCCCACGGACGTATTACGCACGACCGGAAGCAATGCGTATAGCACCAACGCAATAATTGCCGGCGTCACGCCGATGCCGCCGACCCCGAACGCGCCAAGCTGCGGCACCACCGCGACTAGAGCAGATAATGGCACGATCAACAATCCGAACAATGCAATCGAAGGGATTGTTTGCAGTATATTCAAGGTTGCGAACACTGGGCCTTGCAAGCGTGGATGCCGCGCTGCCGCCACCCCGAGCGGAAACCCGATCGCGACCGCGGCGCCGACCGATACGCCCACAAGGCTCAGGTGTCGCACCACGGCATCTGCGAAAACTTGCCTATGGCTCGCGTACTCGCGTACGATCGACAGCGCGTCGAAGGTGCCGAGGGCCGCCAGTAGCACCCCACCCCCAGCTATTGTGGTGACTGTCATGGCCTGCGCTATGATGCCGGCGCGCAGCCGTTGCAGAGGATCGGCGATTGCGAGGGCGGCGCAGGCCGCAAGGACCCAGAATGCAGGGCCTAGCGAGATGCGGGTGCTGGGTCCCGCAGTCGATGCAAGTGTGCTCGCCGAATGTCCGGCGGCGACGAGCGTGAGCAGCAGCAGTCCGGCTGCTGACAGCGCTACTGCGTGGTGGAGCAGCCTGCTCGGCCTTACAAAGCAGGCGGCCAATAATGCCGCGCTGAGAACTGCAAGCATCGTGGTCGGAGCAAAGCCGGCAGCAATCCACAACGGGACCGGCCTGCCCGAAACCAGCCGGTTTGGCGCGTCGCCGAGAAACCCCAACAGCGCCACTGCTGCTGCACCGGCTAGTACCAGAACCAGCAACACCTGGTTATGGATGCCGATTGGAGGGGCGGGCGTTTCGGGTAGAACGACAATCTCAGGGCCGTTGCTCCGCAATCCGTCATTCTCCTGTAAGGTTTCACAATCGCTACACCGCCGTCCCTACCGGTATTGACTGTAATTTCAAGCAGTGTCGCCTCGGATCCTTGCACACCAGCGATAGCGATCCCATCGTAAACCTACGATAACGCAGGCTGGACCCATGTTGACGATCGAGATCGACCACGAAGAGGACGGACGCTGGTTCGGCGAGGTTCCTGAGCTGCCGGGGGTCCTCGTCTACGGAGCGACCGAGGAGGAAGCTCGAAACAAAGCGGCGGCGCTAGCTCTTCGCGTCATCGCTGATCGCATCGAGCGAGGCGAGCCGGCTCCTGTCGAGACCAGCGATTTATTTGTTTTGGCGTGAGAGGATGGCCCGCGACAAGGGCCGGCCGCGTGTTGCGGGCGCTCCATCGCGTCGAATGGACGCTCAAGCGACAAGCAGGATCTCACCGCGTATTGTCGCGTCTGGCCTGACTACTTCACGACGATGAAGAGCTTGGCCCGCGGATGCTTGTCCGCATCGCTCGCCGCACGGGGCTTCGTCCCGAGGATCTTTAGCCACTCCTCGCTGGTTCGGCGACTTCGGGCCAAAGAGCTGAGCCCGAGTTACGGCAGGAAATGCCTCGATTTCAGATACGCGACGGCAATCGCTCCGGCTTCTTGCCCATCGACGGCAATATCGGCATTGAGCCTCTGCAGTGTTTCGAGGGTCAGTGTCGCAAACACCGGGTCGAGCGCGGACCTGATGTCAGGATGTTGCTGCAGCACTGGCTCGCGCACCACCGGGGCCGGCGCATAGACGATCTGAGCGCCCCTATCATCCTTAAGGGCGACGAGGCCGAGCGCGGCGAGCGCGCCATCCGTGCCATAAGCCATCGCGGCGTTGACGCCGGACATCTGCTCGGCGGCGGCGCGCAGGGTGGCGGCGGTATTGCCTCCCGATAACGTAAGCAACTGCTCGTCCGAGAGTTTGAAGCCGTAGGTCGCCTCAAAGGCGGGCAGGGCCGACGGGCTCTCAACGAACTCCGCCGACGCGGCGAGCTTCACCCTGCCGTTGTTGTTAACGTATTTCGCGAAATCGTCCATTGAAACGAGGCCGTAGCGCTCGGCCAGATCCTTACGCACGGCGATGACCCAAGTGTTGTTCGCCGGCGCCGGGCTGAGCCACACGAGCTTATTCTGTTCCCGGCACAGCTTCTCGACGAGCGTGTAGCCCTGCGCCCAATTCTTCCAAGCCGGATCCGCTTCCCGGTGAAAGAACAAGGCGCCGTTCCCGGTGTATTCGGGGTAAATATCGATTTGCCCCGAGAGGATCGCGGCGCGCACTATGTTGGTTGGACCGAGCTGAAGCTTGTTTTCGACGGCGAGGCCGTGGGCTTCGAGCAGCGCCAGGATCAAGTTGCCGAGCAGGGCACCTTCGGTGTCGATCTTGGACGCAACGACAACCTTGCCGGCACTCATCTGCGCCCAAAGGGCGGGGGAACAAGCGGTCAGCAGCAGCGCCGCGACAGCGCCGACCCGCCAATAGAGACGGAACGGCAATCCCGTTTGTGCCCCCCGGTTGGCCGGCCGGGCCCGGTGAGCGACGTTAACCGCCGTAGAACACGTTGTCGCCGAGATCTTTCATTTCGAGGATCGCCGCATCCGGGCGTCCGGTGATCGGCTTTGGCAGATGCGCCTCGACGACCTCGCCGACGACGATGTGATGATCGCCCTGCTCGACGATATCGGTCACACGACACTCCACCGCGGCCGGAGCAGCGTCGAGGATCGGTGCCCCGGTGCTGCCTTTGTGAATCGCTTGGCCGCTCAGCTTGCCGTCTTCCAGTTTGGTCGGCTTGAAGAAGGCGAAGGCGGCGCCTTTCTGGTCCTTCCCAAGCATATTCAGTGCAAATGTCTTGGTCTCTTTGACAATCTGGTAGGCGCCGGAATCGGTCTTCACGCCCGCTACGACCAGCGGCGGGTTGAACGCGGTTTGCGTCACCCAATTAACCGTTGCCGCCGCGACGTTTCCTTTGCCGTCATCCGCGGTCAGCACGTAAATCCCGTACGGGATCATGCGCAAGGCGGTTTTCTTGGCCTCCTGGTCCATCTTGGTCCTCCAACGGGATCTGATCGGCGCATCATAGAAAAGCGCCGAGGCAGACTGCAAGCCGGTCCCAAGCGTCTCCCGTTCCACTCCTCTAGTTAACGGTTAAATCACGTCCGTCGCACGCCGTAAAATTGCGGCCAGCCGTCGCGGACATCCTGCAGATAAGCGTGAAAGGCGGTCGGCTGGTCGTACATGCCGAGCGGCACATAGGACGGGTTCTGCCAAAACTCCGCCTGCATATCGCCGCAGATCTTGTGCTGCGCCTCGAGATCCGGGGCATCGAACCACGCCTCCCGCAACGCTTCCATCTTGAGGTCGGTGGGCCAGCCAAACCAGGCATCGGTGCCGCTCGCGCGAATGGCAATGTCGGGACCGGGCGAAATGTTCCCCATCCCGCCGAGGTAGGTGTAAAAAATGTTCCAGCCGCCTTTGTCGATCGGCTCGCGGCTGGCGCGGCGTGCGACGACGCTGCCCCATTCCATCGTCTGCAGATCGATGTTCATGCCGATGCGCTGCAGCACGTCGGTAGCAACCTGAGCTTCCGCAAAGATCGTCAGAATGGTGGAAGCGGCGAGGACGACGACCCGCTCGCCCTTATATCCTGCCCCGGCCAAATCCTTCTTGATCTTATCGAGGTTCTTCGGCCCGCGCGTGATTTCGACGCCTACGGTGCTGGCCATCGGCGTGCCCGGTACGAAGAGCCCGACATCGGTCTTGATCAGGCTCGGCTCGGCCCCGGCGACCGCGGTCATCACCTCCTTCTGGTCCATCGCCGACAGCACGACGCGTCGGATTGCGGCATTGTCGAATGGAGGAAAGAGGTGATTGAAGCGCAAGCAACCGATCTCGCCGGTGCGGTCCTTGACTGTGATCACCAGATCCTTGTTGCGTTTGAGCTGCGGGATGAGGTCGATCGTTGGGTTCTCCCACCAATCGACCTCACCCTGCGCAAGCGCCGCCGAGGCGGTCGATGGATCCTGAACAAAATTCCACACGACCCGGTCGATGTAGACGACCTTGGGACCGGCGCTGAAACTCGGCTTGCCGTTCGAGCGCGGGACATAGTCCGGGTTCTTGTCGAAGACCACGCGCTGGCCGGGTATCCGCTCGGAGGCGACGAATTTCAACGGGCCGGAGCCGACAGCTTCCTTGACCTGTTCAAACGCGTCGGTCTTGGCCAGTCTCTCGGGCATGATCGCGCAGTAGGGTTCAGCCAGAGCTTCCGGCAAGAGCGGAAATGGTCGCTTCAAGCGAAAGCGGATCACCTTGTCGGATACCGCGGAAAGCTCGTCAGCGCGGGCCATCAAGGCTTGGCCCATCGGATAGCGCTTAGCCCAGCGCCTGATCGTGGCGATGCAGTCGCGCGCCAAGACCGGGGTGCCATCGTGGAACTTCAACCCGTCCCTTAAGGACAGGTCCCATTGCTTGCCGCCCCCCTCGGTCGTGTAGCCTTCGACCATTTGCGGCTGCGCCTTGAACTCGGCGTCATAGCCGAACAGGGTATCGTACACTGCCAGAGAAAAGTTGCGGGTAATATCGGCGGTGGTCCAGACGGGATCGAGTGAGGCGAGGTCGGCATGCGGCACAAAGGTGATTGTCTTTTGAGCCTCCGACCGTACGATTTTCGGGGCAGCAAGGGCGGTCGCGCCCGCGGCGGTCAACTTTAGGAAATCGCGTCGCTTCATCGGGGCGTCCTCGGAAAAAGTATCGTCCTATTAAACATACTTTTCGTGTCCTTGACACGTCCTGTCGAAGACGCTCGTGATGGCCGCAGGCGGAGGGGCACTCCATGAAATTCGGAAATTTTCTTTTTCCAGACTGCCGTGATCCGGGACGCGACAGCATCGTCATCGACGAGACGTTGCGCGAAGCCTGGCTCTCGGACGAGCTGGGTGTCGATGTGATCTGGCTCGCCGAGCATCACTTCGACGGCATCTGCGCCTATGTCGACCCAATCAGCTTCGCCGGTGCGCTGTCGACTTCGACCCTGCGCAGCAGGATCGGCTTTGCGGTCGTTCAGAGTGCGCTACACCATCCGATCAGGCTCGCCGAGCAGCTCTCCATCCTCGACAACATCACAAAGGGGCGGCTGATTGTCGGTCTCGGGCGCGGGTCGTCATACAACATCTACGACTACCAGGGCTTCGGCATCGACCATCACGAGGCGCAGGAGCGCTTGGAAGAAGCAGAGAAGATCCTGGTCACGGCCTGGACCTCAGAAGCATTCACCCACCACGGCAAATACTGGGACCTCGATGTCCCGATCCTGCGGCCGCGACCTTATTCGAGACCTCATCCGACAATCATCCGCGCGGCTTCCAGCGAGCCGTCGATGGTCGAGCTCGCACGCCAAGGCCGACCGTTCCTGATGAATGTTCAGTCGATGACAGTGACGCGCCGGCGCACCGAACTCTATCGTCAGACCATGCGCGATGCGGGTTATGACGAGGACAAAATCGCAGCAAATCTTGCCAATTCCTGGGTTTGGCGGAATGTGTTCGTCGCCGAGACGAATGCCGAGGCAGAAAGCGTCGGGGCCCCCTTTTTTCAGGCTATGGTCGAATCTCGGGCTGAACTGCGCAACCGCATCTTCCGCGAGACGGGCATGCGCATTGCGGTGCCGGAAAGCGATCTGCCCTCGGCGCGAGCCAGTGTCGAGCACGGCTTCGTTCACGGCTCGCCGGCCCGGGTCGCCGAGGCGATTGCCGAGATCGAGGCGCTCGGCTATGGCGGCGTGATCGCGACTTTCCGCCTCGGCCCGATGCCGCACGAGACGGCAGCCAACAGTCTCAGACTGTTTATGCAACGCGTCGCGCCCGAGTTTCAATGCCGTCCCGCCTCGTGACGGCTGTCCGGTCACTCATCTCGACACTGCGGGGAGTAGAGCTGTGACCACCACCGTCATCCACAACGCCGACTGGGTCATTGCCTGGGATCAGCCGGGCAGGCGTCACATCTATTGCCGTGGTATCGATGTCGTGTTTGCCGACGATAAAATCATTTTCGTCGGGCGAGATTACACTGGCCCGGCCGATCGAGTAATCGACGGCGAAGATCGGCTGGTCCTGCCGGGGCTGATCGACATCCATTCCCATCCCGAGCACGAGCCGCTCTACCGCGGGGTGCGCGAGGAGCACGGCGTGCGTAATATGCATATGACCGGGCTCTACGAACGCTCGCAGGCATTTTCGGCGACCGATGACGAGGCGCGCGCCGCCAGCGCCGAATTTGCATATTGCGAATTGCTGCTGAGCGGCGTTACCTCGCTCGTCGACATTTCGCCCGCCTGGGACGGCTGGATCGAGCTGTTTGCGAAGAGTGGCATTCGCGGGTTTGTCGCGCCCGGCTATGCCTCGGCGCGCTGGCGCCTCGAAAACGATTTCGAATTGAAATTCGATTGGGACGAGGCGCGGGGCCGCGACGGCTTCGCCACCGCATTGCAGTTCATCGACCGCGCGACACAGCATCCGAGCGGCAGGCTATCAGGCGTCGTCTCGCCGATGCAGATCGAGAACTGCACCGCCGATCTTCTGGGAGACAGCCACGACGCGGCGCGCGATCGCGGCATACCATTTACCGTGCACATCGCTCAAAGCGTTCTTGAAGTGCAGGAGATGATCCGGCGCCACGGCAAGACGCCGGTCCAATGGGCGCAAGATATTGGCATACTCAGCCCGCAGACAATTCTCGGCCACGCGCTGTTTCTCGACGTACATTCCTGGATCCGTTGGTGGACCAGAACCGACCTCGCATTGATTGCGGAGACAGGCTGTTCGGTTGCGCATTGTCCAACGCCGTTTGCCCGATATGGCCAGATCATGGAAAATTTCGGCGATTATCTGCGGGCGGGAGTCAATATGGCGCTCGGCACCGATACGACGCCGCACAATCTAGTGGAGGAGATGCGCAAGGCCGCTGTGCTTGCCCGCATTGCCGCGCGCGATATTGCAGCGGTGACCACCTCCGATCTGCTCCACGCGGCGACAATCGGCGGCGCCAGGGCCTTGCTGCGCGACGATCTCGGCCGGATTGCTCCAAACAAAAAAGCGGACTTGGTTCTGGTTGATCTGACGGTGCCGCAAATGCGGCCGGTTCGGGACCCGCTGCGGTCATTTATTTACCACGCGGCAGATCGCGCCGTTTGCGACGTTTTTGTCGACGGCCAGCAGATCGTGGCTAACCACAAGGTGCTGACGCTCGATCAGAACGAGGCTGCCGGGCGCCTCGGGCTCGCGCAGCAGAGAATGTTGGAGGCCGCCGCGCGGCGGGATTACCGCGGTCGCACCGCCGAAGAGATGTCGCCGCTCAGCTTGCCGGTTGCCGATTGACCGGTTCGCGTCTACGCCTGAGGTTTGCGATCACGCCTTGGCGCGGCGGCCTCTGCCCCGCGGCCGGGCACGCTTGCGCCCGAGCCCGAGTTCTTTGGCCATCGCCGAGCGCCGTTCGGAATAGGCCGGTGAAGTGAGCGGATGGTCGCTCGGCAAATCCCAGCGCCGCAAGTACTCGGTGATCTGTAAACCGTGCCGTGTGCCGAGGTGGCGGCGCAGCGTCTTTCCCCTAAAACCGCATTCGAGGCAGACGACATGGTCGTGCTGCACCGATCGCCGAATCGGTACCGCAGGTGCTCGGGCGACCGGTGCCGGCGTCGGTTTCCCCAGATCCCGCAGGGCCTGCTGGACCGAAGCGATCAACCCCGGCAATTGATCAGGTGTCAGCGTGTGATGTCCCACATAGCTCACGATTATCTTGGCTGCGGGGCGCAAATCGACGATCTTAGCCGTATTTTCCATATCCATAACTGCCGCTCTTCCAGGCGCCTAATGTTCGAGTCTCCTTGCATACAGCAAGCGGGCATCGATTGAAACAATAATTACTGCACAATTCAGCAATTGATAGATCTCGCGTGCGGCGCTAAGTGGAAGCTCATGCGGTTGATCAATCGTGCAGGAGTGAAACCCGGCAACGACGCTGTTTCGCAGGGTCGAGCGATCCGGCATGATCGTGGGCCGCTAATATCGTGATCGGGGAGGCCGGGATGAAGCTGTTCGATTTGTCCGGTAAAGTCGCGATCGTGACCGGATCGAGCCGCGGCATCGGGAGGGCGATCGCCGAAGCATTTGCCGAGGCCGGCGGGCGGGTCGTCATCTCCGCACGCAATCTTGGGCCCTGCGAGGAGGCCGCGGCCGCGATTCGGGCGAGGGGAGGGGAGGCGATAGCGGTCACGGCGCGCATCTCGGACAGGATGCAGCTCGAGAACCTGGTCGCCAAGACGCGTGAGGCGTGGGGCCGCATCGATATTCTTGTGTGCAACGCGGCGATCAACCCGCATTACGGATCGCTTGAAAAGCTGACCGACGAGGTATTCGAGCGCATGATGGTCAACAATGTGCTGAGCAATTTGTGGCTGTCGCGCATGGTAGCGCCCGAGATGCGCGAGCGGCGCGACGGCTCAATCATCTACATCATATCGGTCGCCGCGGTGCGCGCCACGACGGTCCTCGGGATGTATGGCGTCACCAAGGCTGCCGATTACGCTCTGTGCCGCAACCTTGCCGCAGAATGGGGCCCCGACAATGTTCGCGTCAACTGCATCGCCCCGGGTCTCGTAAAGACCGAGTTCGCCCGCGTGCTTTACGAAGACCCGCAGCGCCGCGCGGCCCGCGAAGCCGCCACCCCGTTGCGGCGCCTGGGGGAGCCCGAAGACATCGCCGGCGTCGCGCTGTTGCTGGCTTCGCGAGCCGGCGCCTTCATCACCGGTCAAACCATCATCGTCGATGGCGGTACGACGATCGCACCCTAGAAAGTTGCACGGCGGTCAATCTCAAAGGAAGATTGCGGGCCAACGAGTGGAGTGATGAGATGTGGCGGATTGTGGTGCTTGTTGCTTTGATAGGCCTAGGCAGTGCGTCAGCGCTCGCTCAGGAGAAGGCCGCGATCCAAAAGCTGAACGACGCCTGGACGGCGGCGTTCAACAAGGGCGACGCAGCGGCGGTCGCGGCGATGTACGCGGAGGACGCCTACGTGCTGCCACCCGGCGCCGACATGGTGAAAGGGCGTGCTGCCATCGAGGGTTTCTGGCGGCAAGCGGCTCAGCAGATGGGGGACGCCAAACTGACTGCTGTCGATGTGCTGGCACTGGGTCCCGACGCGGCGCGCGAGATCGGCACGGTAACGTTGAAGACTAAAGCTCAGCCACCGCAGGAGATCGCCGGGAAGTATGTGGTCGTGTGGCGCAAGATCGGCGGTGACTGGAAACTCGCGACCGACATTTGGAATACAAACAAGTAGTCAGTGATTAGGCTACCTCGACGAATTTCGGATTCTTGAAGCCCAGTTTTGTTGGAATCCGGATCTTCATTGGATAACCGAACTTACGCGGAAGTACCTGATCGGCGAAAGTAAAAGCCATGATCGTCTGCCGGTGCGAGTGTTACCAACAATTATGGGGCGGCTTCTGGGAAGATTACGGTTATAGCTGGTTCAGCGGCTCCTGAGGAGCCGCGCGTTCGTATCGGGGGGAAGCCGGCATGTCGGAGGGGGTTTGCGCGGTCGCGATCATGGCGAAGGCCTCGATCGCGGGCACCGTCAAAACACGGCTCGTTCCTCCGCTAACCTACGAGGAAGCCGCCGAGCTCAACACTTGCTGCCTCGCCGACGTCGCCGCCAACATCATGGCGGCCGCGGCGCAGCAGCCGATCCAAGGTTTTGCCGCCTATGCTCCGTTCGGCTCGGAGGTGTTCTTTTCCGAGCTTCTCCCCGATGGCTTTAAATTGCTGCGCCCAAAAGAGCCATCAATCGGGCGCAGTCTCTTCCATGCGGCGCGAGACCTTCTTGCCGCCGGTTACGGCTCGGTCTGCCTCGTCAATGCCGACAGCCCGACCTTGCCTACCGAAGCGCTCCTCGAAGCCGTTCGCTGCCTGCGTCAACCTGGGGATCGCGTCGTGCTCGGGCCCGCCGCAGACGGCGGCTATTACCTGATCGGGTTGAAACATTTTCACAGCCGGCTTTTCCAAGATATCAACTGGAGCACCGAGCGCGTGTACCGGCAAACGATCGCACGCGCCCGCGAAATCGGACTTCCCGTCGCTGCGCTGCCCGAATGGTACGATGTCGACGATGACGAGGCCCTGGCCATGCTCGCCCGCGAGCTCCTGCCGGGCTCGAGTGCGCTGATCGAGTATGACGGCGGATTTCCGGCTCCGACGACTGGCGCTTTTCTGGCGCGACTCGCGGCGACCAACGGTGGCTTTAGGCGGCTCTTCGAGCATGCGCGCACCCCTCCTCATTCTGGTTAAGGCAAATCATAGGCTACGGGACGCAACCTCCGCGCCGAAACTGTTGCTGCTGCTCGCCAGCTTGCTGTTGATGGGCGAGGCAGCCGGCCTGGCAGCCCAATTTAGCCACGACCTGCCCGCCTTCATTGCCGTCGCGCTGCTGCAAGGTGCAGTGTGGGCACTAGCCGCTCTCGTCGTAGCGCGCTCCGGCTGCCGCGGCGCACTGCCGGTTATACTCGCGATGGCTGTTATCTTTCGCCTCCTCGCGTTGTCCGCCCCGGTGTTTTTATCGGACGACATCAACCGCTACGTCTGGGACGGGCGAGTGCAGGCTGCAGGGATCAATCCCTACCGGTATGTACCGAACGATCCCGCCTTGGCTGCGCTGCGGGACGAAACGATATTTTCAGGAATCAACCGCAGCAATTACGCGCCGACCATCTATCCCCCGGTCGCGCAGATGCTGTTTCTGATCGCGAATTTTTGTGGCGGGACCGTGCTCGCGATGAAGCTGGTGCTGGTCGCGATGGAGGCATTCGGAATCGCGGTCCTGCTATCTGTGCTGCGAGTTGCTGGAGCACCGAGGGAACAGATATTGCTCTATGCATGGCATCCTTTGCCGATATGGGAAATTGCGGGTTCCGGGCATATCGACGCGGCGGTGGTTACGTTTGTATCGCTGGCGCTATTGGCTGCCGCCAAGACGAGACAGACCTGGTCGGGCGCCGCGCTGGGTGCGGCCACTCTGGTCAAATTCTTTCCGGCTGTTTTGACGCCTGCGCTTTGGCGACCTACCAGATCGAACCATGGGGACTGGCGATGGCTCGTCGCGTTCATGGCGGTCGCTGTTGCAGCTTATCTCCCCTATAGCGGGGTTGGCCCGCAGGTTTTGGGGTTTCTGCCTGGCTATGTCGCCGAAGAGAATTTAGCCTCCGGCAGCGGGTTCTGGCTCCTCGACCTCGCGCGGCAGGTATTGCCGGTGCCGCTGGCGGCCTATATTGCCATGGCCGCAGCAGTCATGGCGGGATTGACGAGCGGTGCGCTGCGCCGACGATCGGAGATGCGCTCGACCCTGCAATGGGCAACCGCATTGGCGACGGCGACGCTGTTCTTCGCCTCACCTCATTACCCATGGTATTTCGTCTGGCTCGTGGCATTACTGACTGTCGCCCCTTGGTGGCCGGCATGGTGGCTGACGGTCGTAGCGTTCCTCCTTTATCGCGACGCCCATACCGGGGCTATTCCGCTCTGGGTAGGGTTCACCCTTTACGGCGGCTTTGTCATACTCTGCGGGCTTGAACTCGCCCGGCGGAGCTATTTCGCCGCCAACAGCGGAGTCAGACATGGCGGCTAGAGCCCAAACTAGAACCGACCCGCGGCGCTATTTCGAAGCGGTCGGAGACGACCGTGGCGCTATTGCCGAACAAGAGCCGGTCTGCCTCTACCTCGAAACCACCAATCGCTGCAATTTGCTGTGTGAGACTTGCCCGCGCACCTTCGAGGATCTCGAACCGCCGGCCGATATGAGCTGGGAGCTCTTCACCTGCATTGTCGACCAGTTTCCAAGGATCGCGCGGGTCGTCCTGCACGGGGTCGGCGAGCCGATGATGGTCAAGGCGCTGCCGCGCATGGTGCGCTATTTGAAGGAACGCGGCACCTATGTGTTGTTCAACACCAACGGAACATTGTTAACCGAGCGCAAGGGCAGGGAGCTGATCGCGGCCGGGCTCGACGAGCTGAGGGTATCGCTCGACGCGGCCGAGCCGCGTGCCTTTCTCGCAGTGCGCGGCAAGGACATGTTTGCGAGGATCGTCCGCAATGTCCGGGCCTTCACCGCTCTGCAACGCGACGAGGGGATTGGCCGTCCGCTGGTCTCGCTGTGGCTGACCGGGCTCAAGGAAACGATCCATCAGCTGCCGGCTTTTGTCCGGCTGGCGCACCAGATCGGCGTCGGCGAAATCCATCTGCAGCGTCTCGTCTTCATGCCGCAGGATCAAGGGCTGGCGCGCGCCCGGTCGGCGCTATTCGAGAAGCTCGAGGGCGACGAGCCGAAACGGCTGGCGGAGGCGGCCCGCCTTGCCGAGACGCTCGGGGTCTTCTTCAACGCCTCGGGCGCCACCGAGCCGGGAACGAGCCTCAAACGTGCCGCCGACGACCAGCCATGGTCGCTCTGTCGCCGGCCCTGGACACTGATGTACTTCACCGCTCACGGCAGAGCGATCCCGTGCTGCATCGCCCCGTTTTCGATGCGCGGCTATGATGGGTTCACGTTGGGCGACGCGACGCAGCAGAGCTTGCGGGAGATCTGGAACGGGCCGCTCTACCGGGAATTTCGCCGGGCGTTATTGAGCGATTCGCCGCCTCAAGCTTGCGGGTCGTGCGGTGTGCGCTGGAGCCTGTGAAGCGCCCGCGAATCGCCGCGATCATCCCGGTGCTCGATGAAGAAGAGGCGATCGGCGCGGTCGTCACGGCAATACCACGCGAGTGGGTCGACGAAATCGTCGTCGTCGATGGCGGCAGCGACGACCGCACAGTAGCAGTGGCCAGCGCTGCGGGTGCCCGGGTCATCGTCGAAAGCGCGCCCGGCTATGGCCGCGCCTGCGCGACGGGCGCGGCCGCGGCGGTCGAGGATGGGGCGGAGATCCTGGTCTTTCTCGATGGTGACGGCAGCGATCGGCCGGAGATGATCCCGACCTTGGTGCAGCCGATCCTCGAGCAGCTATTCGACTTTGTGATCGGCTCACGCAACCGTGGGCTGCGTGAGAAGGGGAGCATGGGCGCTCATCAAGCGTTCGCCGGCTACGTTATTGGCGGGGCCGTCGGCCTGATTTATGGAACGCGCTACAGCGACATGTGCGCCTTCAGGGCGATCCGTGCCGATGCGTTGGCACAGCTCGGCATGCGCGAGATGACCTACGGATGGAACCTCGAGATGCAGATGCGGGCGGCTCGCGCCAGATTGCGGATCCTTGAGCTTCCGGTACCGCACGGCCGCCGCCTGGGGGGCCATTCAAAGGTCGCCGGGACCCTGCGGGGCACCCTCAAAGCCGGTACCCGCATCCTGGCGACATTTGCCCGGGTCGCCTGCGAGCGCCGCCCTCCGCTGAGGTTCAGCGATGACGCAGAACATCTATGACGACGAGGAATTCTTCGCCGGCTACAGCCGGCTGCGCCGCTCGATCGAAGGCTTGGACGGTGCTCCGGAGTGGCCGGCATTGCGGGCCTTGCTGCCGGATCGGCGCGGGTGCAACGTCCTCGACCTCGGCTGCGGTTTCGGATGGTTCTGCCGCTGGGCGCGCCAGCAGGGTGCCGCGCAGGTTTTGGGCATCGATGTTTCCGAGAAGATGCTAGCACGCGCCAGATCTGATACTCCCGACCCGGCGATCACCTATACCAGGGCCGATATGGAGCGGCTCGAGCTCACCGCCGAATCCTTCGGCCTAGTCTACAGTTCGCTTGCCCTTCACTATGTCGAAAATTTGCAAGGGCTCATGGCGCAAGCGCACTGCGCGCTCGTCACCGGCGGGGCTTTGGTCTTCTCGGTGGAGCACCCGATTTTCACCACCCCGTCGCAGCCGAACTGGTCGCTCGACACTGCGGGTCGCAAGACTTGGCCGGTCGACAGTTATTTGGACGAGGGACCGCGCTCGACCGATTGGCTTGCCAAGGGTGTGATCAAGCAGCATCGGACGCTGGCGACCTACATCAACATGCTGATCGGAGCGGGGTTCGTCATCACGCATGTCGATGAATGGCGCCCGATGGAGGAGCAGATAGCGGCCAGCCAAACTGGGCGGATGAGCGCCAGCGCCCGCCGCTTCTGCTGGTGGCCGCGAGGACAAACCGGTCATAGAGGCGAGGGAGCTCGTCCTGTCTGGTAACGAAATCGTCATTTGACCGCGTTCCCGCTTCGGTTCATAATAAACTGCCGCCATCTGTATCTTGCGTTGCACTAGAGGCGAAGAAACGCAAATCAAAATAACTTACAGTAAGGGGGGATCAGTCATGGGATCAGGCCATGTTCTTAATCAATCGCAGGTTTGTCGGACAGCCGCGATCTGCTTTGGATTATCTCTTGCGCTATTCGCCGTCGGCGGTTGGGAGGAGGACGCGCGGGCGGATGGAGTGACGCCCCAAGCCGACGACTGGATCACGATCAACAAGGACTATTCCAGTCAGCGCTACGTCGATTTGGATCAGATCACGCCGCGCAATGTCGACAAGCTCAAAGAGGTCTGCGAAATCCAGCTCAATGAGCCGGTCTACTTCAACAGCGGGATCTTGAAGGTGGGCAGGACTCTGTACACCACCACCTTACGCGGCACTTACGCCTTCGACGCGGTCACCTGTGAGCTCAACTGGCGCCATACGATTGATTTTAAAGAGGCATTGGCGGGCCTGAGCAATCGAGGTGCCGCGTATCTGGACGGGAAGATCTTTCGGGGTGCCGCGGACGGTCATGTGATCGCGTTGGATGCAAAGACCGGCGATCCGGTGCCGGCGTGGCCGAACGGAGGCGTTAAAGCCGCCGATCCCGCTAGGCTCGAGTCATTCATTTCTGCCCCGATTGCTTGGCAAGGGAAGGTTTTTATCGGCATCGGCGTCAGCGACAACGGCGTTGCCGGACGTCTGATGGCTTTTAGTGCCGATACCGGCGAGCAGCTGTGGAGCTTTGACACCACATTGGGATTCCCCGCTGGTGGTGGCTTCTGGTCAACCTATTCGCTCGATCCCAAGACAGGAGAGGTATTTGCCCCGGTTGCCAACCCGTTCCCGGACTTTAGCCGCTTTGTTGGGTTTCCACCCCCGAATGGCGACCTGCAAATTACCAAATATACCGATTCCGTCATTTCGGTGGATGCGGATACCGGTCATCTGAACTGGTCCTTTCAGGTCGTTCCAGGCGACGAACATGACTGGGACCTCGCGCCGCCACCGACGTTGTACCGCACGTCCAATGGTGAAAACGGCAGGAGCTTGCTGGCGCTCGCCGGTAAGAGCGGCCGTGTCTACGTAATCGACCGGGAGACTCAACTGCTAGCCTTCAACGACACGCCGGCGACGACCCTTGAAAATGACCAAGTGCCACAACTCGTGGATGCACGTGTGTCCCGGCCAGAATGGCGGCGCGATGTTCAACGGCGCGGCCTATCACCCGGGGACCGGTGAGCTATACGTCGGGATGGTCGACTTTTGCGCCTGGTACTGGTCGAATGCCGCAACCCCAAGCGGCGGCTCTCCAGTAAAAGACTGGGCCAGTGCGGCAAAACTTCAGGCGCCACGCGGCTGGATTACCGCGATCGACGCCAAGAGTGGGGTCGTACAGTGGCAATATCAAACAGAGTCGCAGGTATTGGCGGGTATGGTGCCGACCAAAAGTGGTTTGCTGTTTGCCGGCGATACTCACGGCAACTTGCTGGTCTTCGATTCAAAGAAGGGCTCCTTGTTGAAGAGCATCGATACCGGGGGTGCACTCAATAGCGGCTTGATCAGCTATGCGGTAGGCGGCGAACAGTATGTCGCCGCTGCCTCCGGGGGCGCTACCGAGAACCCGAACCCAGTAGCGGGACCGCTGCGGGTC
>JBARIB010000112.1:0-1568 GCA_049799535.1 Allostellaceae bacterium
TCGATGCCGCGCAACCGCAGCAACGGCGCGCCCAGCGCAGCGCGCGGCAACATCGCAGCCAATCTCTTTTGGTAGCGCGGAAGCTGGCTGCCGCCAATCAGGAGTGATCTGTTGCCGAAGAGCGACAAGGACATTGCGCGCGGCTCCAGAAATCCCAGCTGAACGGCAGGCAATGGTCAGCAAAAATACCCAACCAATTCCGATAAAATCTCACTGGACAGATCACGATGAGTTGAATAGGCTTCTGACCGCAACGCCGAGACGGCCTCGGGGAACGCTGGCGAGCCAAGCGCGGAGCCCAGGCCGAAGGCGGAGGGGATCGGGGTTTGGCCGCCGGCCGACTGACCGGTACCCTAGAACAGAGGTTTCATGGAGTCCCGGCCGGGCGCAGCCTGGCACGGGTGTCCGAATTGCTTCAGCGGACCGGGAGGAACGCCGTGGAGGCAAACGTAGCGTTGGACCAGGTCGCAGACCACCGTCGTCACGATCGAACCCTACGCATCATGCTCGTATGGGACGTTCGCTTTGCGGCGGAAAGTCTCGCCGAAATACTTGAACGCGATCCGCTCGTATCGGTCGTCGGGGTTTGCGACGACCTCTTCGAGGCGGTAGCCTTGAGCCCCGGCTTGCAGGCGGAGATCATATTCCTGGATGGAAGGATCAACGACGGCCCAGCCGCAGTGAGGCGCGCCCTCGACATGGCCCCCAATATCCGCATTGTCGTCTCCTCAGTGAGGGAAACAGAGGACGATATTGTCGCCTGGGCGGAGGCCGGGGTGATCGGTTATGTTCCGAAGACCGCCAGTCTGGCCGAGCTCGCTCGTATGATAGCGGATATTCACCGCGGGGAGCAGGTGTGCTCGGGGCGGGTGGCTGCCGGCTTGCTCCGCCGCATCGCCCTCACCTCCGGTCCGAGCATTGGCCGCAAAATGCACCCGCCGATGCTCGGGCTGACCAAGCGCGAACGAGAAGCCGCCGAATTGATTAGAACCGGGCTCAGTGATAAAGAGATCGCCCGCCGTTTAAATATCAGCGTCGCGACTACGAAATCACATGTCCATAACTTGCTCGGCAAGCTGCGCGTACAGCGCCGAAGTCAAGTCGCCGAGTATTTGCGCAAGTACCAGCAGCACTCATCCTAAAAGTGTTGCCCGCTAAAGTGTTGCCTGGCCGCATGGCTCAGGGCGGAATCCCCGGCGAGATCAGGTGCGCCGCGCCCTGAATTAATGTGTGAGATTGCCGGCAGACGCGCTGCTTTTCAGAGGCTCCTTGCTGTCCGTCCCAAACCGGCCTCATCTGTTGCGGAAAAGCAACAGAAAGATCCCATGTGAGGGTGTCTGCTTCAGTCCCAACCGAAAAGCCGCGAGTGGGTTCGATTCCCCATTCCATCGAAAATGTGAAATGATTTCAACGTAAGGCACCTAAGGATTTAGACCTTTAGATGGACACGAGGCTCAACCTCGCTGCATAGATCTAAATCCATAATTCCATCTGGTTTCAACCGTACGGTGGATAGCTTCGCGGCCACACCTGGGCACAATCAACCTGTGATTTAGGGGTTTGCTCAG
>JBARIB010000113.1:0-10553 GCA_049799535.1 Allostellaceae bacterium
GAGATGTCGAGGGCGGCGTCGCGGCGATGGCCGATATGCGCGAGCGCCGGCGGGCAGCCGGACGCGAGACAGACCCGCTCGATGCCGTGGTGTTGACCGGCGGTGCGATATTGGAAGAAGGCGAGCCCGCCGACTCGCCGCGGGCTATCGCGCAAGCTGGGCCGCGCGCTGCGATGCTATTGCATCGCGCTGCCGATGCGGCATTGGCGGGACTGCCGATGATGGCGCCGATGCCGCCCGCGGTAGCGGAGACGGTTGCGGGTTATGTCGAACTGGCCCGCAAATTCACGCCGCAGGGCGCTCACTATCTCGAAAACCACCGCGGCCATCTGATGTTCGTCAAGCGCGAGGAGCGGCGGTTCATCACTGCCGAGCTGATCCGACTGACGACCTTCACCGCCACCGAAAAGGAGCTGAAAGAGCGCATCGCGGCTTTGGCCGATGCCGACTTCACAGAGATCGCATTGCAAATCGTGCCCGGCCAGGAACACGCCATCGAGGATTGGGGCCGCATCCGGCGCGCTTTCGTTTGACGCAATCGCTCCCGGAGACGGTACCGGCAATGCCGGCGGAGATTGCGGCGCTGCGTGACGATGCCGAGCCGGTATGGATCTTCGCCTATGGTTCGCTGCTCTGGGATGCGGAATTGGGTGATGCTGCGGCAGAGCCAGCCGTGCTGCACGGCTATCACCGCAGCTTCTGCCTCTATTCCTACGATTACCGCGGCACGCCGGCGGCTCCCGGCCTGACCCTCGGGCTGGATCGCGGCGGGTCCTGCCGCGGTGCGGCACTTCCTTTATCAATAGATAGGCTCGATCGGGTATGGCATCGCGAGATGAGCGGGCGTCTGGTCTACGCCGCGCGGCTGCTGCGGATAGGTATCGCTGGCGCCTCGCGGCAGGCGCTTGCGTTTACGGCGCTGCGAAGCTGCCCGGATTACGCCGGGCAATTATCGATTGATGAGGCGGCGCATATTATAGTCGCCGCCGCCGGCAGCCGCGGGAGCTGTCGCGAGTATTTCGACAACACGTTGTCACACCTCGCCCAATTGGGGCTTGTCGATCGCCCCCTGCGTAGGTTGGCCGAGCGGGTCGAAGCATTGGCCAGTGATAGAGTTTGAGACACTTATCGCCGCGCGCAAAGCGTGCCGGGTCTGCGTCGAGCGAAGCCCCGGCAAAATCAGGAGCTGTGCCGAATTCGACTTCGATCCCGAGGTGGTGAGCCATTGGGAGCAGTGGCTCGGCCATCGCAGCCCCAAGCTTGTCGTGGTTGGCCAGGATTTCGGCAATGTCGGCTATTTCGTGCGGTGCCGTGGGCGCGACGAGCCGAACAACAAGACCAATGAAAGTTTGTATAAGCTGCTGACGGAAGCGGGGATTTCGGTCAGGCACCCGTCCCAGCGCGATGCCGAGGCGCCTGTATTTCTGACAAATTCCATTCTCTGTATCAAAGAAGGCGCGATGAACGAGCCTATTCGCGCCAGCTGGGTAGATTGGTGCACTGAACGACATCTACTGCCGTTGCTTCATTTCCTGAAGCCGCCAGTCGTCGTCGGCATGGGCAATGCGGGGTGGCGGGCCGTGCGTCAGGCATTTGCGTTGCACGATGCGCCGCAGCTGATTTCCCGCGCGGCCGGGTCCGATTGGATTACTGGCGATCAGACCCGCGTGTTCGCGGTCGGCCACTGCGGGCCGCTCGGCGTCATCAACCGGCCCTGGCCGCAACAGCTCGCAGATTGGCGGCGGATCGGCGCGGTGGTTTCCGTTTGTCACCCGGCCGGCGCGGAAGTACGATCGCCACGGGTGGGGACATCGCAAGTCTGACGAGGGCCGATCCGATGCGCACGAGCTTTAGTGTCGATGACATGACGATCCATCGGATCGTCGAGCAGGAGCAGGGCTTTACCCCGGTCCTCGAATTTCTTCCTGGCCTCAGCCGCGAGCTCCTCGACGAGAACCGGCCATGGATGGAACCGGCGGCGCTCGACCCGGCGACCGACAAGCTCGTGCTGTGCTTCCAATCCTATGTCGTCCAGACACCACATCACACGGTGCTGGTCGACAGCTGCATCGGCAACGACAAGATCCGGCCGACGCGCGAGGCTTGGAACAAGAAGACCGATGACCATTACATGCACGCATTGGCGGCGGCCGGCGTCTCGGTCGACGACATCGACTACGTGATGTGCACTCATCTGCACGCCGACCATGTCGGCTGGAATACGAGATTGAATAACGGCCGCTGGGTCCCGACCTTCCCCAATGCCCGCTACCTGTTTTCACGCAAGGAATACGACTACTGGTCCGAGGAGCACGCCAAGAACCATATCGATGCGATTGCCGACAGCGTATTGCCGATTGTCGAGGCCAAAAGGGCGGATCTGGTCAATAGCGAATATGCCCTCGATGATCACGTCCGCTTGACGCCGACCCCCGGGCATACGCCCGACCATTTCGCTGTCTGCGTCGGGCGGCGGGGAGACGCTGCCGTGCTCACCGGCGACCTTATCCACTCGCCACTGCAGGCGAAATATCCGGAGTTGACGATGCGCGTCGACTACGATCCGGAGCAGGCCAAGGCTACGCGCCGCCGCTTCCTGGAGCGCTACTGCGACACCAGCACCTTGTGCTGCACCATGCACTTCCCCTCCCCGTCAGTCGGTCATGTCAAGCGCTGGGGCGACGGCTTCCGCTGCGAGCCCATTGCCAACTAAGTCGAAACTCATTACGGCGCACGGCTGCAGTAGTAGCGCCGTTGGTCTTTTGGCATCGGCGACACCCGTGTGAGCATGCGTTAGGCCATTCCGCGTAGGCGAAATGACCGCTCCGGAATATCGAGGGAAGAATGGCGACTTTCCAGAAGATCACGCCTTGCCTGTGGTTCGACAGCGAGGCGGAAGAGGCAGCACGTTTTTACGTCTCCGTCTTCGGGAATGCCCGGATCGGCAAAATCAGCCGTTACGGCAAGGAAGGCTTCGAAGTCCATGGCCGTCCCGAAGGCTCCGTGATGACCGTGGAGTTCGAGATCGAGAGCCAAAACTTCACTGCACTCAATGGCGGCCCGCAATTTAGCTTCAACGAGGCGATCTCGTTCCAGATTTCATGCGCGACACAGGAAGAGATCGACCATTATTGGAATAGACTCTCTGAAGGCGGCACAATCCAGCAATGCGGCTGGCTCAAGGATCAGTTCGGTCTCTCCTGGCAGATATTCCCGGCGGCGTTGCGCGAAATGATGGCCGATCCCGATAAGGCGAAAGCGGCACGGGCCATGCATGCCCTGCTCGGCATGAAGAAGATCGATATCGCCAAATTACGAGCAGCCTATGAGAGGAAGTAACCGGTCAAAGGCTCGCGCCGCAATCCCTGCCCCGGCCGCAGCGAGAACGGGAAGCCGACAGCGCGAAGACGCTCAGGGGACCGAAGGCGGCGATTGCTGGAGTGGGCGCACTCCCGAGACGGCTCGATCTCGCCAACGCCGACCGAATCGAACCCAAATCTCATGGCGAGGGCCTCGGCTTGGGAATAGCGCGGAGCGATAACCGTTCCCTAATCTCCGGAGTCGATTATTAAGCGTCTCGCGCTTTTTGGCGTCGGTATTCGCGACAGAGGCGCACAGGGCGTTGTCGGCGTGAGGTTGCGAGCGTAGCTATGAGGCTGCTGCTTTGATGACGCTCCCGCCCCGGCCACACTAATTTCGAGAATCGACAGGGTCTCGACTGGATGCCGACGAACTTTGCCCGGCGTGATTCTGCGGAAGCCCGCCTATCGCCATTGTCCGACACGCCATTGAGCGACCAGGATGTTGAGGAGCTCAAGAGGACAGTCCTGGCTAAACTGACCCTGTCGGTGGGTAAGGATGCGGCGAACGCAACCGACCGGGATTGGTTCGTCGCGACGGCGCTGGCACTGCGGGACCGCATCATCCACCGCTGGCTGAGCGCTGACCGCCTCATTGCTGCGAAGGGCCGCAAGCGCGTCTATTACATGTCGCTGGAGTTTCTGATCGGTCGACTGTTCAACGATGTCGCCGGAAATCTGCGATGCACCGAGGTCGTCAAGGTGGCGCTGGGAGATCTCGGCGTCGATCCTGACCGGATGCGTTGCGCCGAACCCGACGCGGCTCTCGGCAATGGCGGTCTGGGACGCCTCGCCGCCTGCTTTATGGAGAGCATGGCGAGCCTCGGCATTCCCGCCTGCGGCTATGGGATCCGCTATGACCACGGCCTGTTTCAGCAGGTCATCAAAGACGGCTGGCAGCAAGAACATCCCGAACAATGGCTGTCCTTCGGCAATCCGTGGGAATTTGAACGCCCGGAGGTAACCTACGACATCCACTTCGGCGGTTGGGTAGAGAGGGCCACCTCGCAAAAGGGGCGAGTGCGCGCCATCTGGCATCCGGGAGAGACGATCAAAGCGGTTGCTTACGACACCCCGATCGTCGGGTGGCGCGGACGGCACATCAACCCACTGCGGCTGTGGTCGGCGCGAGCCGTGGATCCCCTGCACCTTGATGTGTTCAACGAGGGCGACCATCTCGGGGCGCTATCGCCGCAGTCACGGGCCGAAGCGCTCTCCAAAATTCTTTATCCAAGCGACGATACGCCGTCGGGGCGAGAGTTGCGCCTGCGACAGGAGTATTTTTTCGTCTCTGCCTCGCTGCAGGACCTGGTCCATCGCCACACTCGGACCTTTGGCAGCGTCTATACCCTGCCGGAACGGGCGGCCATTCAACTCAATGATACGCATCCGAGCATCGCGATCGCCGAACTGATGCGCATTCTTGTCGATCTTCACAACGTCCCTTGGGACGAAGCTTGGAAGATCACCGTCGAGACAGTCTCTTATACCAATCATACGCTGCTGCCGGAGGCGTTGGAGAGCTGGCCGGTGCCCCTGTTTGAGCGCGTTCTCCCACGTCATCTCGAAATAATTTACGCCATCAATGCGCGCCACCTCGATACTGCGAGGCGCTCTGGTGACCTCGACCCCGATTTGGCGACCGAGATGTCGCTGATTGATGAGAGCGACGGCCGGCGTGTGAAAATGGGCCATCTTGCGTTTATCGGATCGCATCGGGTCAATGGTGTTTCGGTGCTCCATACAGAACTGATGCGGGCCAGCGTTTTCAAGCACTTGCATCGGCTCTATCCGAACCGCATCGTCAACAAGACCAATGGCATCTCATTTCGTCGATGGTTGCATCAAGCAAATCCGGGACTGACCAAACTGTTGTGCGAGGCGTGCGGTCCCGTTGTGCTGGATGACCCTGGTGCCCTCGGCCGCTTCGCCGAGCAGGCCGACGATACTGCGCTGCAAGAACGCGTCGCCGCGGCCAAGCGCGCGAATAAATTGGCTTTGGCGCGCATTGCGCGGGATCGCCTCGGGCTGCGCATCGATCCCACTGCTCTGTTCGATGTGCAGATCAAGCGTATTCACGAATATAAGCGACAGTTGCTTAATCTGTTGGAGACGATCGCCCGCTACTACGCGATCCGCAGCGATCCCGGACGCGATTGGGTCCCGCGCGTCAAGGTATTGGCGGGGAAGGCGGCCCCGAGCTACGCGCGAGCGAAACTGGTTGTCAAGCTCGCCAATGATGTTGCCAATGTAATCAACAATGATGCCCAGATCGGAGATCTTTTAAGGGTCGTATTCCTGCCGAACTACAATGTGAGTTTGGCAGAACTGATCATTCCCGCGGCCGATCTTTCCGAACAGATCTCGACGGCGGGATTGGAGGCTTCGGGAACGGGGAATATGAAACTGGCGCTGAACGGAGCACTGACGATCGGCACGCTCGATGGCGCCAACTTGGAGATCCGCGATCACGTGGGCGACGAGAACGTTTTCATGTTCGGTCTGACGGCCAAGGCGGTCGCGGAGCGGCGGCAAGCCGGGCTGGATGTGACCGGCATCATTGCCGCCTCACCTGTTCTCTCCGAAGCGGTAGAGGCCATATCAAGCGGCGTATTTTCGCCCGGCGATCCGCACCGTTTTGCCGGATTAATGAACCCGCTGAGGTATTCCGATCCTTACATGGTAGCCGCCGATTTTGCCGCCTACAGCGGGGCGCAGCTAAAAATCGACGAGCTGTGGAAATCACCGGCGCATTGGCGGCGAGCCGCGATCTTGAACATTGCCGGGATGAGCTGGTTTTCCTCCGACCGCGCCATCAGCGAATACGCCGAGGACATCTGGGGAATCCCCCTCTAACCGCGGTCTAAGCCGCCTTGGCGTCTTCGAGGACCATCGCGGCGCATTTCTCGCCAATCATGATCGAAGGAGCGTTGGTGTTGCCGCCTGGAACCTGCGGCATAATCGAGGCGTCGGCGACGCGCAGGCCTTCGACGCCATAGACGCGTAACCGCGGATCGACGACGGCATCGACCTCGCGCCCCATCCGGCAGGTACCGACCGGGTGGAGATTGGAGACGCCGCGCACACGGATCTCCTCGATCATCTCGTCTTCGCTTTCCACCTTCGAGCCGGGCAATACCTCCTCGCCGACGAACGCTTTCAGCGCCGGCTGCGCCGCAATCTTGCGGCTGAGCCTCAGGCCATAGATCAGCGCCTGGAAATCATAGTCGCTCGCCAGGAAATTGAACTGGATCGCCGGCGGCGCGAGCGGGTCGGGGCTCTTGATCCGCACCCAACCGCGGCCCTCCGGGCGCAGATGCACCGGGCTGAACGTGAAGGCCGAGAACGGATGCGGCTTGATCCCGGTGCGCAGCCTCTCCATTGCACTCCAGCCCGACATGTTGATCTGCAGATCGGGCTGTTCCAGCCGCGGGTCGGTGCGGACAAGCGCGCCGGCATAAATGCCGGCATTCGACAGATGCCCGGAGCGGCTGACCGCGTATTGCACCGCTGCCTTGAGCTTGAGCGCCGGGCTCATCGCCATGTCGTTGACCGTGATCTTTTGAGGGCAGCGCCACACCAGATAGGTGTTGAAGTGGTCGTGCAGGTTCTTACCGACGCCCGGCATGTCGCGGACCACCGGAACGCCGAACTCGCTCAACAGATCCGTCGGGCCGAGCCCGGAAAGCTGCAACAATTGCGGCGAGCCGTAGACGCCGCCGGAGACAATGATCTCGCCCCGCGCCCAAGCGGTCTTGCGGCCATCCGGCGTGTGATATTCGACGCCGACTGCACGGCCGCCCTCGAACAGGATGCGGGTGGCATGCGCATTCGTTGCGATCGTCAGGTTCTCCCGGCTGTGCGCCTGACCCAGATAGGCCCGCGCCGAACTCCAGCGCCGGCGATTGGTGGTCGTGGTCTGGTAATAGCCGACACCCTCCTGGCGGGCGCCGTTGAAGTCGGGGTTGGCGGCAATGCCGGCCTCGATCGCAGCGGCGACCATCGCGTCGCCCAATGGCGACCGCACCGGGTTGGAGACGTGCAATGGACCGCCGACACCATGGAAATCGTCGGCGCCGCGCTCCTGGTCCTCGGCCTTCTTAAAGAACGGCAATACGGAATCCCAGTCCCAGCCCTCGCAGCCGCGCTGTCGCCAGTTGTCGTAATCGGCTGGCGTGCCACGCATATAGACCATGCCGTTGATCGAGCTGGTGCCGCCGAGCACCTTCCCGCGCGGCTGGTAGAGGGTGCGGTTGTTGAGCTCCTTTTCGGGCTCGCTCTCGAACATCCAATTGACGCGCGGATTGGCGAAAGTCTTTGTATAGCCGAGCGGAATATGGATCCACGGGTTGCTGTCGCGCCCCCCCGCTTCCAACAGCAGCACCCGCCACCGCCCGGATTCACTGAGCCGCCCCGCTACCGCACAGCCCGCCGATCCCGCGCCGGTCACGATGAAATCGTAAGTGTCGTCGCCCGTCGTCATTCTTTCTTCCCCAAGACACCGGCGCAACGATAACCAAGCCTGCCGGCATCGTGAAGTGCGCGTTAAGAATAGGAGAGCATTGCCGTGATCCTAGCGGTGCGCCATCTAACGACCCATGTGTGGCCGCGCCCGCCTTTCCTCTGATGTCAGTGAGATAAAGCTGGTCTTTTCGATTCCGCCCGACCGGCCGACCCCGAATGTGCCGGCCAATTGGAATGCCGCGCCGACCGAGGACCTACCGGTCATCCGTTTCGACGCCAAAGCCGGGCAGCGCAGTCTTGATGTCATGCGCTGGGGTCTGGTGCCGTTCTGGGCGAAAGACATCAAGGTCGGCTTTTCGAATATCAACGCCAAGGCCGAGAGCATCGATACGAAGCCAGCCTTCCGCGAGGCGTTCGCGCGTCGGCGCTGTCTCATTCCGTTCGATTGCTTTTACGAATGGAAGAAGCTCGGCAAGGATAGGCAGCCCTATGCAGTTGGGTTGGCTGACCGCCGGCTGATGGCGCTGGCAGGCCTTTGGGAAACATGGCGCTCGCCAGCCGGAGAGAGGGTGCGCAGCTTCGCGATCGTCACGACTTCGGCCAACGCATTGCTCGCCGAAGTGCACGATCGCATGCCGGTCATTCTTCCACCGGATAATTGGCCGGCATGGCTCGGCGAAACTCCCGCCTCGCGGGATCAGCCGAAGGATTTGCTTAGGCCATACCCGGCACACGACATGATAATCTGGCCCGTCGACAAGCGAGTAGGGAACGCCAACAACAAAGACCCGGCACTCATCGAGCCGCAGCCGCAGACCGGATGACTACGGCCGATGCAGTGGTGATCGGCGCGCTAAGGCTGCCTCCGGATCTCTCGCCGATGGAGGCGCGGCTGGTCGACCATTTGCCGGTGGATCCGGGTTGGCAGTTCGAGCCCAAGTGGGACGGGTTTCGGTGCCTCGCATTGCGCGCGGGAGATGAAGTCGAACTGCGTGCTAAGTCGGGCAAGCCTCTGGCCCGATATTTTCCGGAGATCGTGACGCTGCTGCGCGGATTGGAGCCGACCCGATTCGCGCTCGACGGAGAGCTTGCGATCCCGGTCGGCGAGAGTTTGTCTTTCGATGCCCTGCAAATGCGGCTGCACCCTGCTGAAAGCCGCATCCGCAAGCTTGCCGCAGAAACGCCGGCGATTCTCATCCTGTTCGACCAGCTTGTGACAGCGGGCGGAGGAAGCCGGTTGCAGACACCGCTTACCCAACGTCGCGCGGCGCTCGAAGCCTTTTACGAGTTAGTTGGCCCGCACGAGGCTTTGAAGCTCTCCCCCTACACCCGTGACTTGACCGAGGCTCAGCGTTGGCTCGAGGCGACCGGCGGTGCGCTCGACGGAGTCATTGCCAAGCGCGTCGATGGCATCTACGAGCTCGGCCAGCGCGCCATGCTCAAGGTCAAGAAACTGCGCACGGCAGACTGCGTGGTCGGCGGCTTCCGCTATGAGCGCAACTCTCGCCGCGTCGGGTCGTTGCTGCTCGGTCTCTACAACGAGGAAGGTAAGCTCGACCATGTCGGGTTTACGGCGACATTGCACGATCTCGACCGCAAGACGCTCACTGCGCGGCTCGAGGGGTTGATCATGCCACCCGGCTTCAGCGGCAACGCCCCGGGAGGCCCGAGCCGATGGAGCACCGAGCGCTCCGGCGAATGGGAGCCGCTGAGGCCGGAACTGGTTGTCGAGGTCCGCTATGATCACGTAAGCGGCGACCGCTTCCGCCACGGCACCCGGTTCCTGCGCTGGCGTCCCGATAAAGCACCCCGGCAATGCACCTTCGACCAGGTCGAACGCGCGGTGACGCCGGGGAAGCTGGTCACCCATCTGCTGGCTGCGGGCTAGTCGCCGGGCGCTGGCGGTAGCACGCGGGGGCGGCGGTCTTCGCCAAGGGCAACATAGGTGAAGGTGGCTTCGGTCACCTTGCGTACCTCGTCAGAAGGCAGGTGACGCCGCCATGCCTCGATCCGGACCGTCATCGATGTGCGCCCAGTCCTTACCAACTCACCGTAACAGCTGACTTCGTCGCCGACAAAGACTGGCTCATGAAATACCATCCCATCGACAGCCACGGTTGCACACCGCCCGCGTGCGCGCTGCGTCGCGAGACTGCCGCCGGCTAGATCCATTTGTGAGAGCAGCCAGCCGCCGAAGATGTCGCCATTCGGGTTCGCATCGGCAGGCATGGCCATCACGCGTATCAGCGGCACGCTGTTTGGCGGCGGGATTTGCGCCGGATCACGCGCCGACCCCGATTTCATTGATTCCTCCAGCTTCCGATGCCAGAACCCGTGATAAGTAATGGCGTCCGCGGCCGCCGCGCCTGGGCACGATGACAACGGGAATGGCATATCTATATAGCACGTTGTACTGACGTCTGCGGTTTGGCTGGGTGGAGGTATCTATGCACGGTTGCGCGCAGCGGATCTGGCTGCGGCGAGCCTTCGTTTCCGCCGGAGTCCTGGCAACGGCCGCCTTCTTCATAGTAACACCGGCTCGGCCGGCCGCTGCGCAGGTGTATCCCGGCTATTCCTATCCGGCGGCTTCGACCCCAACGCAGACAAATCCCGGCTATTCCTATCCGGCAGCTTCGGCCCCGACGCAGACGTATCCCGGCTATTCCTATCCGGCAGCTTCGACCCCGGCGCAGACGTATCCCGGCTATTCCTATCCGGCAGCTTCGACCC
>JBARIB010000114.1:0-10014 GCA_049799535.1 Allostellaceae bacterium
CAGCACGCCGCGGAAAGCTTATCATTTTATTCGTCGCGCGCGGGTGTAGCTCAATGGTAGAGCAGAAGCTTCCCAAGCTTACGACGAGGGTTCGATTCCCTTCACCCGCTCCAGCCGCATCGGTGTCGGGACCGGAGACATAGGTAACGAAACGTACCTAAGACATGGGTGACAACCCTGTGCCGAAGGGGTTGTCGAGGGGTTGTAGGGTTTTCTGTTCGAGATCGATGAAGCCGAGATCGTAATGCATGAAGCTGACGATCCAAATGCCGTCGTCGACCTCCTTGATGCCGAGGCGCTGACCGGCGAGCACGGTTGAGATATTGAGGCGCTTGCGATGCATGCAGATGCGGCCGCAGGCGGTGACGAGGGCGTCGCGGTCGTGCAGCGGGTATGTGAGGTCGGGCAACATGGCGGCCGTTGGGTTGGCGCGACTTTGCCGCGGGCGGATGCACTACGGCTAGGTTATGCTGGCCGTTCTCCGCTGCCTCCGCGAGCCGGATAACGTCCCTAACAGACCATTCTCAGTGGCCACAACGGCGCTGTTCCAAGCTTCGCACTCGTGCGATTTCTGGCTCTTGGCGCTCAGTTTTGCGATTTGCGGCCTTTCGACCAATTGATTGATCGAAACGCATCTGATCCCCTACTGCGCCGCCCCATTGTTCTGACCAGCCAGCTGTTCGGGGCGCCGCGATGCGCCGGTCAACCATCGCTCGGATCTTTGGCTGCCCAACAGGTCGGGCGGCGCCCTGGCTGCTTTTGGCGCTGAGGCAGTGCCCAGCTCATAGGAAATTACCTGCTCGCCTATATGACGAGCGCTCTCGCTTGCCTGTTGGCCGCGTTGTTGGGTCACGCGCCTGAGCCTGAGGTAATGCCCGTGGTCTAGCGGGATGCCAAATGCCTCAAATTCTGCCTGATCCCAAAGGCTTTTCAAAACTCGTTGGCACGGCGCATCGAAGCGGAGACTATAGCGCTCAGGGACCTACGGATCGGGGAGAAGTCGGTGAAAGTCTCGGGGATTTGTCTTTTTATAAGCGGTCTTTTCGCTGGTGTCCTGTTTCCGGAGGTGCGGCAGAGCGTGAGCGCAGAGGCGCCTCCCGCATTTACGGGGACGCCTTCATTGGGGACCGAGACTCCTAACCAGGACCGGCTGAGGTCCCAATTGGAGAGGGACTTCCCTGTATGGCGGAGTCAGCAGGTGACCAAAATTGAGCAGAAGCAAGCGCGCCACCGCTACTATTACCGAAATAGTCACGTGGAAAAGAGCGAACACCCTCAGGCGTCCGGCTGTCCGCCCTCGATTTGTCTAGGGCAGAAATAATAATTGTTTGCTTCTTCGATTTGATCAACAGTCCGGATGATAAGGAACACGGTCTCGAGGCCCTGACCGACCGTTCGCGCCGGCCGGTTCGCTACGCCAACCAGTTGTCGCGGCAGATCGAGAGCCTGATCGTCGCGGCCAAGCGTGACAAGCCTCATTGGGGTGCCCGCAAGATCCGCGAGCTCCTGGTCCGCCGACTGGACGGCGACATCCGCGTTCCGGCCAAGAGCACGATCCACGCCGTGCTCCACCGGCACGGCCTGGTCAAGGTCCCGGGACGGCCGCGGCACCGGGCGACCGGCACGCCGCTGTCGACCGGCGCCGCGCCAAACGACCTCTGGTGCGCCGATTTCAAGGGCGAGTTCAAGCTCGGCAATGGCCGGTACTGCTTTCCGCTGACGGTCACCGACCACGCCTCACGCTTTCTCCTGCTCTGCGAAGCCCTTGAACCGACCCGCGAGAACCTTGCCATCACTGCCTTCGAGCAGCTCTTCCAGGAGCGTGGCCTGCCCCAGGCGATCAGGTCCGACAATGGCGTGCCGTTCGCCAGTCCAAACGGCCTCTTTTTGCCCGGCTCGCATGGGTGCCTCGATTCTTGCCATAAGCGCGATGGGTAAAGCGGCTCATCCCCGACCACGGGCGCGTCAAACACGCTTAGACCCGACTTGAACACCTTGTTTCGCCAAGCCACTGATATTACGCCGCTTTTGGCGAAATTCGAGCGGCCGTGGCACTACGCCTCGGGCGGCCGCGGCGCTTTGCTTCGGGTTTGGGCGGCGGCGTTGCCGGCGGTGGCGCGATCGGCTTGACGCGCGGCGGCAGGGCGATCTTGGCGCAGCGGAATACCGCAGCCAGGGTCGGCGAGACATCGGTGCTAACCAGCCAGTGGGCCTGGCGATGGCGAATGCGCAGTTGCTGCAGGCGATCGAGGGCGCAATAGCATTTTCCATTCCAGGGTAACGCCGGCGGTCAGCGCCAGATCGTCTAGCCGCTTTTGCAGTAGCAGTGCCAGAAACGAGCAGAATACGTGACCACGGATCGCCGCGTCGCCGGAGTGGAAGATCGGCCGGGTGCGCAGCACCGCTTTGGCGCGGCGGAACAGGTCCTCGACCCGCACCAGGTCACGATCGCGCAGCACCGCCTGCAGCGGCGTCAGCCGGGCGTTGGTGCGCCATACGAAGATGCCATCAAAGCGCGCCGCCTCGGCCAGCTTGCCGGGGTCGATCTCGAACGCCGGCTGGCCCTTTGCTGCGGCGGTCTTGCGCAGATAGCGCCGGTAACCGGCATTGCCGATCAGCGCTTTGTCGCCGCGCTGGAGCTGGGCATCAAGGGCAGCAACGATCGCCTCGCGCGCGGCGCGGTCGTTCGCCGCTTCGCTCTCATTGCGGCAGACGATGTAGCGCACACCGGCGCGATCCACCTCTTTGACGAACAGCTGGGTCTCGCCCTGCCGCCGATCAATTGCCAGCGGCACGAAGGGCGCTTGGTCGTCGAGCACGATCTGCCGCACCAGCTTGTCGGTGTGCTCGCGCGCGCCCAGGATATAATCGAGCCCGCGCGCCTCGAGCCCGGCAATGGTCTCGGCCGAGATCATGCCACGGTCGGCGACGACGCAGACCCGGCCAATGCCGAAGCGCAGGCGCAAACGGTCGACGATCGGCAGCAGCACGGTGACATCGGCGGTATTGCCGGGCCACATCTCGGTGCAGACCGGCCAACCGGCGCCGTCCATGACCAGACCGAGGATCATCTGCCGCAGGTCGGGCCGCACGCAAATCCTTTGAATAGCCATACTCGCCCAGGCTGTCGCCGCCGTCGCCTTCGAACGACAGGCTGGTGGTGTCCATGAACACCACCGAGAGATCGGTAAACAGGTCGCGGCGGCGCTCGAACAGCCGCTCTTCGATCAGATCCTTGACGCAACGCGGCGCCGGGAAGGCCCGGGGGCCGCCTCGACGGTCTCGCCGAGCCACGCCATCGCGCGGTAAAAATGGTGCAAGCACAGAGCCTGCGCGCCGCCGATGTCATAGTCGGCCATCCACGACGCGCAGTCCCGATCTGAGCCCGAGACGAACAGCCGGTGCAAGGTCGCCACGAACACGCCACGCTCGACGGCAAAGCTGAACGCGCGCGCCGCCAGCAGGCTGTCCAACACCTCGCCGATGCCGAGCTCTTGCCAAAGTCGCGCGAACAGCAGCGGACCGCCGATCCGCTTGGCGTCGAGCGCCAGGCTGCCGTCATCCTGATCGAGCTCTCAGCTACAGTACCTGGTCGGTGAGCTTGGCGCCCGAAGCGACCAATGCAGCCAGCGCACCGGACGCGATCAGCGCCTCGGCACGGCCGAGATTGGCAATCACCGACTGGCGCACGGTGCCACCAATGCGGCGGTTCTCGACAATCTGAACATAGGCGCGCTGACCCGACTTCTTAACCCGGAAGAACATCGCAATCCCCCAATGCGGAGCACTACGGCTATCAATCCTTATTAACAATAATAAAGCCAAAAACCCCGTTGCACGCAGCACTACATATTAGAAATCGCGCTCTCCCACCTCAATCATATCAATAACTTACCAGAGAACCGCTTTACTGTTCAACTCGAGTTAGAGAAGGGCGTTCCACCCTACCGAAAGAACTAGAGCAAAAGAGAGTGCCGCTCTACTGAAGCCAGCGCGCGGCGGCAGCGTAGCCGGAGCACTCGGTCGGCGGCACGGCACGGCTCTGGGTTTCGTGCGCAATAACGTCGCTGACGAAATCGCGTCGGTTGGCCTTCACGCCGCATCGACCAGCATCCGCGTGAAGAGATCCCGCTGCGCATTGCTGCCGCCGAGAAGCCGGATCTGCTCGCGCCGCGGCGCCAATAAATCGACCGCGCGTGCGTATTCGCCTTGCCGATGCGCCAGCGCCGCCTCGCATACGGGCAGAATCACATCGGCGACAGCAGGTGCGGTCCATGACGCAGTATTGGCGGCCGCTTCGCGCAATGCACCGAGAAAGCGTTCCGCTGCCGCCGCTCGGCCGGTCGCCGCCAGTGCCATCATCAAATGCGGCACGAGCAGCGGATGCCCGATATGGCCGCTGCGCGCCTCGGCTTTGTCGGCCAGTTGCTGCCAGCGGCCGCCGACATCGACGCCCATCTGCTCCAATCGCCATAGGATTGCGGGCGCGTTCTGGAGATCGATGAAATGATCTGGTGTCGCCTTTGTCATCGGCTCGTCGAGATTACCGATATTGCGGTCATAGCTCAGCAGAACTTGATCCAGCTCGCCGAGCTCCAGCTCCATCAATGCGCGGTGCTCACCACAAGTGGTGGATCAGCTGGTTGCCGTGAGATTAGTGCTCGACCTGACCCTCCAGCCAATCTCGGCCCTCGCGCGGCCGGCACTCCATCTCCATCACATGCGCCTTGACGTCGTGGGCAAAATAGTTAGTGCGGTCGTGCTCAATTGCTTCGTCGACGGCGACTTCGGCACCGGCCGTGTCACCCGCCTCCTCACGGGCGATCGCCCAGATCGTACGGAACAAGTCGTAGCCCGGCAGTTCGGGCGACCAGCACGACGCCAGGCGATCGGCCTGCTCCAGGATCTTCGCGGTCTAGCCGTGACGAAACCAGCTCGTGTCACAAATGCGGGCCGCCAGCAGATCGGTCGGATAAGCGTCCAGCAGCTGCTGCCATATGCCGAACGACCGGTCGAGCGCGCCGCCCGCCCAGGCGGCAATGGCGGCGACATGCTGCCGCTCGCGCTCGGTCCCGACTGGGGCGCCAGCCTCGGCGGCCGGCCAGGGCGGAAACGACTTCAGCGCGGAATGACGAGTTGGAGGCACTGAGCAGCAGGTAGCCCTTGAAGCAATGCCCCATCACGAAATGCGGGTCGGCGGCGAGCATGCGGCCGGTCAGCGCCATCGTATCGGCGTGGAATTTCAGCCAATGCTCGACCGAGCGGTCAAATAGCGATGCAGCTTCCGCGCTGCTTGTGGATAGCGGCAGGCCGCGTTCATCATAGATCATCCAGGTCCTCCGGTGAGCAGCCGCTCTTCTAAACACTTCCGGATTGGAGGATCAGCTCGGCTATATACAGCTCTTCAAGGAACTGGGCGTAGGTGTCATGCAGATTACGTACAATACTCAGAACCTCGCGGGTGCAGGGTGTTATGAGCGCCGCGACACCGGGCTCAGCGGTTTTGGGCACGAGGTCGTGGCCGAGATGAACCGTGTCGGTATCCTTTACGATCTGAGCCATGTCGGAGCGGTGACTTCGCGTGACGTGAACCTCGCATCAAAGCGGCCGGCCGCCTACACGCATATCTTGCCCGCAGCCCTGAAGGCCCATCCGCGCAATAAATCCGATGAGGAAATCCGCTTCATTGTCGAGCATGGCGGGTTCGTCGGCGTCACGATGTTTCCCCCTTTCCTTGCCCGAGGCAACGACTCGACTGTCGAGGATTCCGTGGCGGCAATCGATTACGTGATCCGCATCGCCGGCGAGGATAATGTCGGTATCGACACTGATTTCACTCAAGACCACGACGAGGCTTTCTTTGAGTATATTTGCCATGACAAAGGCTATGGGTGGCGTGTCACCGGCCCGCTGGGCAAGGTCATAAACCCGGCGGGAATGCGCACGATCGGTGATTTTCCTAATCTGACCGCTGCAATGGAAAGCGCAGGTTGGCGGGAGGCCAAGATCCGCAAGGTCATGGGCGAGAATTGGCTGCGGCTGCTCGCCGAAGTTTGGGGTGAATAGCAGATCCCGGGTTGAGGAGGCCGGGCAGCGCTCACAGCTGTGTCGCTAAGCCGAATTAGGAGCCAGCCAGACCGCGTATGTCATTTCGCGGCCAACTGCTGTAGCATCGACCGGTAGCGGCGAGAACCGGCGTTCCATGTCGCGGCAGGCATGGACAGCCTCGGTATCCGCGACCGCAACATCCGTCGAGGTTATGATTTGGCCGGCTCGGATGTGGCGCAACACCCCGCCAAACATTATACCACGATCATTGCAGCTGCCTGTCGCAGAACTTCCCTAATCTGACAATCGTTGTTGGTTTTCGAAGTGAGCTGGAGGGCGGGATGGAGATCACGAAATTACCAAGAACAGAAGATCATACGAGCCAAGGTCGGCTTGCTGGAGCTGGCCAAGCAGCTCGGCAATGTGAGCCAAGCCTGCAAGCTGAAGGGGCAGCTTTTATCGCTTCAAGGAGCTGTACGACAAAGGCGGCGAGCTAGCTTTGCAGAAGATCAGCCGGCGTAAGCCGGTGTTGAAGCCGGGCGAGTTTCTCTTCAGCGCCGTGGTGGTCACAATCGCTGCATGACTACAGGGCAATATCCTCGGCTTGTCTCAAGCTGGATTGCAACGATCGGGCTCGACCGCTCTTTTTTGGCACGCCCTCCCTCCGGCGTACTAAAGCGACACTCATCTACCGTCGAACCGGCAACTTACGTGCCGTTCAGCTGCTGTTGGGATATAGCAAGATTGAGAGCACCGTCTGGTATCTCGGCATTGAGGCCGATGACGCTCTCACCATAGCCAACGGGTCGACGTTTGAATTACTGGGGCAAAGCCGCCTGGCTTTGCCCCTTCCTAATCGCCGCCGGGAGGGCCAAATCCGGACCTATGCTGCCGACGAGCTTGTATGGCTGAGAGGGTAGGCGGCTACGCATCGAGCGCTTCGAGCAGCGTCTTCGCTTCTTGAAGATCGGGCGTCTCGAAGGCTTCGGTGAACCAGCTGTAAACTGGCGCCAGGACGTCACGGGCTTTGGCGCGGCGACCCTGCTCACTAAGCAGGCGGGCGAGGCTGACGGCGGCACGCAACTCGTATCCATGCGTGCCTTGCTCGCGCGCGACCGCGAGAGCCGTGCGGAAACAAGCCTCGGCTTCCGTCGAGTCTGGCGATGGCAAGCGCCGCAGCAACTCGCCCCGTAGCCGATGCAGTTCGGCATCGGCCCCTCTTGCGCCGCTCGCCTCAGCCGTAGCCAGCGCCTCGGCTAGAACCGTCAGCCCGTCGCTGATCGCGCCGGTCAGCGCGAGCGCCTCGGCCAACAAGCCGAGGAAGCCTGGTTCATGGTTGCGCCATCCCGTCGCCTCCGCCGCCGAGAAACCCTCGCGGATCCGCTGCACCGCGGCTTGGCCACTTCCACGCTGCGCCAAAGCCCAGCCTTGGAAGATTTGACCACATCCCGAGAAGAATGCGAACCGATGTTCATTCGCGACGGCGATCAACTGTTTCGCCAGATCTTCCGTCTCGGCTGTCTTCCGCGCGGAGATCGCCGCAATGCCTATTATGAGAAGCGCGTAGGCAAGGGTATGAGGGTGGCGGAGTTGCCTCGCACGCAGGAGCGCCTCGTTGGCTGCCTCGGACGCCTGATCGGGGTAACCACCATGCCAGAGCGCCAATGTCCAGCCGGCGATTGCGGTGACCCCAATATCCGCCCCAAACCGTGGATCGAACGGCGGACGCTCCCCTGCCCGATAGGTCGCCACCGCTCGTTCGAGATGCAAAGTTGCCGAAGGATAGTCTCCGATTGTGATCAATATCCTGCCAACGAGCCAGTGCCCGGTCGCTAACATCCGAGAATCCGACTGGGATTGGGCCAGCGACAGGAATTGGCGGGCGTGCTCAAGCGCTGCCTTTGGCCTTCCACCAACAAAATCGGCCGCCCAGAGCCCACGGAGCATCGAGAAATGGGTGATCGTACCCGCTCGCCTAGTCTCCGGGATCAGATCGCGTGCCCTGCCGGACGCCTCTGCGACCTCCGGGTGGGCATATCCCTTCACCACCGTCAATACGCCGGCAAGAGTGACCTGGAGTTCGAGCTCCTGCTCCTTACGCTCGCGAGTGTCGGGCAGATCGGCGATGAGGCGCAGCCCTGTCCTCAGCTGCGTGATCGCTTCGATAAAACCGGACCTTGCCGCGGATTGACGGCCCGCGCGGCACCAGTATTCGACCGCCTTCTCGAAGAGACTCGCCTCGGTGAAATGGTGAGCCAGGGTTTCGGGCCGCGCCTGCATCGCGTCGGGGAATCGATGTTCGAGCGCCTGGGCGATCCGTGCATGCAGTGAACGGCGCGGGCCGCGCAGCAGCATGCTGTAGGCAGTCTCCTGCACCAGCGCATGTTTGAAAAGAAAGCTCGTCCGCGGTGGTATTTCGCGCTGGAATAAGAGACCCGCTGCAACGAGCCGGCCGAGCGCCCTGCGCAATTCCCAATCGGTCCACGGCCCAACTGCAGCCAACAGCTCGTAGGAGAAATCGCGCCCGATTGCCGCGCCGGTCTGCAAGACCTCCTTTGCGGTCGAGCCGAGCCGATCGAGGCGTGCCATCAGCGAGGCCTGTAGCGTTGCCGGGACTGCTGACGAGGCCGCCGGAAAGGACGAGACAGCCCTTTTGCCGGCATCAACGTCCGAATTCGCGGTCTCGAGGACCGCCTTTGTCAGTTCTTCGAGGAACAGCGGCATGCCATCGGTACGTTCGATGATTTCTTCCACCGTCTCGCTCGACAGTGCTGCAGCAGTGCCGATAATTCCGCGCACCAGCTCGCCGCTTTCTCCCCGTCCCAGACGACGCAGAGACATTCTCGCTACATGCGGTTGGCCCGTCCAAGGCGGCTCAAACTCGGAACGGGACGTCGCGACCAGCAGCACTGGCATTCTCGCGACATGTTCGACCGTCAGGTCGAGCATGTCGCGAGAGGTTGGGTCGGCCCAATGCAGATCCTCGAAGATCATCAGGACGGGTTGCTGCCTCGCCAAACCAGCGAATTGTCGGAATAGCGCCTCGAAGGTCTTTTCCTTCTTTTGCTGCGGGGTGAAGTCGAGAGCGGGGTAACGATTGTCGAAGTGCAGAGACAGCAGCTCCGCCAACAACGACACGTCGCATTCCTCGGGTGCATTTGGCACCAGGAGCGTCTCAAGCTTGTCGAGCCTCACCGAAAGCGTGTCGTCGCTCGTGAAGCCGGCCGCCCGTTCGAGCTGGCCGATGAACGGGAGCAGGGCGCTGTCCTGGTGATGTGGTGAGCAAAAATAGCGCAACCGGATATGTTGTTCGCCCTCAACACTGTCTCGGAACGCCTCGGCCAATCGCGATTTCCCAATCCCCGGCTCGCCCGAGATCAGCACGACACGCCCAGAGCCCTCTTTCGCCCGCGCCCAGTGACGCTCCAGCAGCTCGATTTCCTTCTCGCGTCCGACGAGCGGGGTCAATTGGGCTGGATGCAGCGCCTCGAACCGGCTTTCCAAGACCCTTGGCCGGAGCACCTCGTACGCGTGTACTGGCTCGGCGAAGCCCTTGAGGGGAACGGCGCCAAGGTCGCGGTACTCGAACAGATTACCGACGAACTGCCGCGTTGTCGGGCCGATAACGACCGTGTTGGGTTCGGCCAGGGTCTGCAGCCGCGCGGCAAGATTGGGGGTCTCGCCAGCGACATCCCAATCTTGTGTTTCGCCGACGCCGGGAAGGCCGCCGACAACAACTAAGCCGGTACCAATGCCGATGCGAATTTCCAGCCGTTCGCGTGTTTGCAGGTGGCGGATGGCCTCGATCTGAGCCAAGCTCGCGCGCACCGCGCGCTCGGCATCATCTTCACCAGCTTGGGGATACCCGAAATAGACCAACACGCCATCGCCCATGTATCTGGCGACAAAGCCATCGTACCGGCCGATCGTCTCGGCGACGCATTTCTGGTACGCATCCAAAACCTC